>JANXXZ010000225.1 GCA_025350385.1 Bacteroidales bacterium | reverse complement strand
TGTCGCGCGCCGGCCCCTCATGATTGCCGAGTGCCTCGAAAATCTTTTCGCGCGACTCGATCGCGCCAGCCACCTTCAGGTTACGACTGGCCACCATCTGCAAACCAAAATCCTCGGGATGGATTTCATACTCCCGGATCTCGCCATCGACCAGTTCACCGACCATCGTGGCCGCGCCCAACGAGACTTCATCCATGTTGTCGCGGCCCCAGACCACGATCGCATGTTGCGCGCCCAGGCGCTGCAGTACCCGCACCTGGATACCGACCAGATCGGCATGGAACACGCCCATCAGGATGTTCGGCGCATCGGCCGGGTTCGTCAGCGGCCCGAGGATGTTATACGTCAATGGATTCGATGACTGCTGAAGGGTTTACATTACAAAACAGGGCTATCTTATTCCTAAGTGGCTGGGTTAAATGCTTTTCGGTACGGCAGACAATAATATCAGGTTGAACTCCTGACTCAAGTAAGGTTTTAACGGAATGCTGGGTAGGTTTTGTTTTCAATTCACCTGCGGCAGCCAGGTATGGCACCAGGGTGAGATGAATTACAAGACAACGGTTGCCTAACTCCCATTTCATTTGACGGACAGATTCAATATAGGGAAGCGATTCGATATCGCCTACTGTTCCGCCTATTTCAGTTATCACAAAGTCATATTTACGGCTATTTCCGAGTAACTGTATCCGGCTTTTGATTTCATCGGTAATATGAGGAATTACCTGTACGGTTTCACCCAGATAATCGCCCCTCCTTTCCTTCTCAATAACAGCCTGGTAGATTCGCCCGGTGGTTACATTGTTAGCCTGTGAAGTGGGCACATTGGTAAAGCGCTCATAATGGCCAAGATCCAGGTCTGTTTCAGCTCCGTCATCTGTTACGTAGCATTCTCCGTGTTCATAAGGATTTAAAGTTCCCGGGTCGATATTAATGTAAGGATCCAATTTCTGGATAGTTACCCTGAAACCCCTGGCAATTAGCAACTTTGCCAACGAAGAGGAGATAATACCTTTGCCCAGTGAAGAAGCTACTCCCCCGGTAGTAAATATATATTTTGTTTCAGCCATAAGACATTTTAAAATATTGGAGCGGTTGTTCTTATAAAAGTTATGAAAGCTCTAATGTGGTAAAGAGCCTGTATTATTTCAAGGATGTTAGAAATGCTATTTTTATCATTATTACCTGGCATTTGGTTGAAACATCCTATCGAATTGACAGTCAGAAGAAAAGATGATCAAATTGATTTAATGTTGCAATCAAACCGGCTTCACTCTTGGCTGGACTTTGCATAGAAACAAGAAATATGTCAGATACTTCTTTCTATTTGAACAAAAAGCCATTGAAGCATTCCATAAGGATCTGAATTGTGGCCATAGGATATACCGGTTTTGATATACATGAAAGAAATCCGGCTATGAATGGCAAAAATACAAATCCCAGACTGTATATCCTTATGAAAGATGAAATTTATCATCATTCCGAATAAAAAAAAGGAGCTACATTTTTTATGCAGCTCCTTTCAGTAGTATGATTATATTTTTACGCTACTTTTTCTTCTTTACGATTCAGGCAGGCTGAAACTGCTGCGAAAATATCATTCCGGCTGCAAGGTTTTGGCAGGAAGGAATTCATGCCTGCTGCAATACTTTCATTCCGGATAGTATCATCAGTAAAGGCAGTAACAGCAATAATCGGGATATAGGAATTAAAAATCCTGATATACCTTGTGGCTTCTATTCCATCCAGAACAGGCATGTCAATATCCATGAGCACAAGGTCAAACAATTCGTTACGGCAAGCCTCAACTGCTTGTAAACCATTGCTTACCACCAGGAAATCCCAATCAAGCCGCTTCATATACAGCGACATTAATTGTTGGTTCAATTGGTTATCTTCTGCTATGAGTACTTTCATAATAAAAAAATTACGGCTATAAGAAGTTGCTTATTTTTATTCGAAAGTTAATCCAAAAATGGGAAAAAGGTAATACGGTTTTTCAAGTTATTTTTATCCTCTATAAGATTTTCTATTACCGGAGTATGATGCATCCTCCAGAAGTCAATACTGGCAAGGGTTTCATGCATACAAATAAAAACAGGACTTGTTTAGGGTCCTGTTAAGTAATAAAAATGTCAGTTTTTATTGACCTAAATATGATTTTAGCAGTTTACTTCTCGAATTATGCTTTAATCGCCTGATTGCTTTTTCTTTAATTTGTCGCACCCGTTCACGTGTAAGGTCAAATTTGGCCCCTATTTCCTCCAGAGTTAGCCCGTTGGGAATGCCAATACCATAATACAGGTTAATAACATCACGTTCCTTCTCCGAAAGGGTAGATAGTGAACGTTGTATTTCCTTTGACAGTGACTCCCGCATCAATCCCGAATCCGTATAAGGGGCATCTTCATCAACAAACATATCGATGAATTTGGTATCCTCATCTTCAGCAAGGGGAGCATCCATTGAAACATAACGGGTAGAGATCCTCAAAGCAGCATCGATCTTATATCCTGGAATTTCAAGCGCTTCAGCAATTTCTTCAGCCGATGGAAGACGTTCAAACTTTTGCTCGAGGCGTGAGGTCTCTTTCTTGATCTTATTCAATGAACCAACCTGGTTGAGAGGAAGCCTGACAATACGCGATTGCTCAGCGAGAGCCTGCAGAATAGACTGGCGAATCCACCATACTGCATATGAAATAAATTTGAATCCGCGCGTTTCGTCAAAACGCTGAGCCGCTTTGATAAGGCCCAAATTCCCTTCGTTTATGAGATCAGGAAGACTTAACCCCTGGTTCTGATATTGTTTTGCCACTGAAACAACAAACCTGAGATTTGCCCTGCAAAGCTTGTCCAACGCCTGTTGATCTCCGGTTCTTATTTTTCGTGCAAGTTCTACTTCCTGATCAGCGGTAATAAGTTCTTCCTTTCCAATGTCCTGCAAGTATTTGTCGAGTGATGCAGTCTCCCGGTTCGTTATCGATTTAGTAATTTTGAGTTGTCTCATAGGGATGTTTATTTGCAAAAACTACCTGTATACCAACGGTACACAAATCGCTCTATGATTATAATAAAGTTACGACCAATATTGTCTTTTTGCAATTATTCGCCGTCATTAAATACTAACAATCCGGGAGATGTTTTGTTCTACAGGCCAAATCCGTAGTATGCCCTGGTGCGGTTTGGATAGACACCTTCGATCAGGACACCACCTTTCTTATCAGTTAATGCACTCTCTATATCAGTTGCTGAATGAATTGGTTTCTTATCAATCTCAGTAATAACATAACCCTCGCGAATACCTGCATCACGCAGTATTCCATCGCCAAGGTTCTTTACCTGGACCCCATTTTTTATTCCAAGGCGATTGAGCAGGTCAGGTGAGGCGTTTTCAAATTTTGCACCAAGCATTGACACGATATCACTTTTTTCTTTCTTGACAACCGCGGTATTTCCGTTCTTGTTCTTAAGAATCACGGTAAAGGTCTTTGCATCATTGTTCCGGTTTACACTAACGCTGACTTTGTCGCCAGGCCGGTAGCGACTTACATTCTCGAGTAATTCAGAGGTGCTGTTGACAGTCACGCCCTCAATAGAAGTAATAATATCACCTTTTTGAATTCCTGAATTCCTGGCGGCGCCATCATCCAGTACATCGGCAACATAAACGCCACGAAGCTGTTTCAGCCCCTGTTCCTGGGCGAACTTACTATCGATTTCGCGTATGTTCACGCCAAGGAATGCGCGCTGTACTTCGCCAAAATCGAGCAGGTCACCTACTACTTTTTTTACAATGTTCACCGGGATTGCAAAGGAATATCCAGCATAATACCCATTTCCGCTGGCAATCGCTGCATTGATACCTATGAGTTCACCCCTGGTATTCACAAGTGCGCCTCCACTGTTACCGCGATTCACAGCAGCATCCGTTTGTATGAATGATTCAATGGCCGGGTTCTCAGGAGAACCCAGTATATTAATATTACGTGCCTTTGCGCTTACTATTCCTGCAGTGACTGTTGATGTTAGATTAAAAGGGTTTCCTACAGCCAACACCCATTCGCCTATCTGAAGATCATCCGAATTACCATATGCCAGGTAAGGCAGGCTTTTTTCGTCAATCCTTAACACTGCCAGGTCGGTTGAAGGATCGGCGCCAACCACAGTACCTTTATATGAACGTTTATCATTCAGCACAACTTCGATAGATGTTGCATCCTGTACCACATGATTGTTGGTGACAATATATCCGTCGGGCGAAATAATAACGCCTGATCCGGCGCCTTCCAAAGGAGCCGGTTCACGCATGCCATTGTTATCGCCGAAGAAGTCATGGAAATTAAAAAAATAGTCATAGTAGTTATTTTTACGGGCATACTCAGTCTTCACATGCACTACCGCATGAACCGTCATGTTGGCAGCCGTAATAAAGTCAGGCATTGACGGCCCCTCACCTGACATACTCGCAAGCCGAACCGGAACAGATTGTTGAGGAATGCCCTGTAATTTTAGTGAGTGTTTCTGGATCATTACAAAAGCTCCAAGGGAGATCAGGCTGCCTAAAACTGCAACCAGGAGATAACCACCAAACTTTTTCATTTCTTTAATCGTTTTTTTTAGTTCAACAATTATTAATAAATCTGATGGATTCCATCTTGCACCAAATAGGATGGATTCAGGAATCGCAGGCTAGAATAACGCAATGTTAATACCATTAGTTTGCAGATGCCTGTTAATAATTGTTAAGGTTGATTTTACCTTCCATTTCTACTCTATAAATTAACGAGGCAAAGCCAATACATACTTTATAAAATATCAGGCTATCGAACTTAACTGACATTTTGACAATCGATTGCCATCTTTTCCGACCTGCAAATTGAGGATATACTGAATAATGACAAAAAGTATTTATTTCTGATTATTGATTTTCGTAATTTCGTTGAAAATTAATCAAATGCGACTGTCATTGTCGATGAATCCTAAAAACATAACTTGCTGATGCAATTCGCAAAGTATCACGGGACAGGTAATGATTTCATCCTGATAGATGACAGGCAGCTCTTTTTTCCTGAAAACACTGATTTCATTGCTAAGCTATGCAACCGTCATTTCGGGATAGGAGCTGACGGATTACTCCTGTTGCGCAACCTGGAAGGTTACGATTTTGAAATGATTTACTTTAATTCAGATGGAAGTGCTGCCACCTTTTGTGGGAATGGCGGACGTTGCATTGTAGCCTTCGCCCGGAGCCTGGAAATAATAGAGAATGTTTGCAGGTTCAAGGCTGCCGATGGTGAACACTCAGCACAAATCATCATGAACAATAACAATCAAACAATTGTCAGCCTTGAAATGCGCGACGCCATGATCTATGAGAATAACAGCAATTCCTGTTACCTGAATACCGGCACTTTTCATTTTGTTGAATTCGTGAATGATCCGCAAATCCTGGATGTTGTATCCCTGGGCAGGAAAATCAGGTACAGTGAGCGGTTCGCTCCCCATGGAACCAATGTTAATTTTGTCAAACAGGTTGATAATACTCTTTTTGTAAGGACCTATGAAAAAGGTGTTGAAGACGAGACGCTTTCCTGCGGAACAGGTGTAACAGCATCAGCTGTTGCAGCTTCGCTGCGGGATGGAGGGTCAGAATATACTATCCACACTGCAGGCGGAATAATGCAGGTCAAGCTGGCAAATACTAATGGTTTATTCTCCGACATTTTTCTTCAGGGACCGGCTACCTGCGTTTTTGAGGGTTATTTAACCAGCTAACCTATGATAGGAACTAATATTTCGCTTCGGGCGCCTGAACCTACTGACGTTGATGTTCTCTACCGCTGGGAAAACGACCAGCGCGTATGGCACCTTGGTAACACTCTTGCACCTTATTCACGGTTTGAACTGGAACAATTTGTTCTGAATGCTGATCATGACATCTTCACTTCACGACAGTTGCGTTTCATGATCGATTGGCACACAGCCCCGGAAAAGCCGATAACTGTTGGCAGTATTGACCTGTACGAATTCGAACCGCAGCATCGAAGAGCCGGGATAGGTATACTTATTGACGAAAATTACCGACGGAAGGGATTTGCCTCAGAAGCCCTACAACTTCTATCTGACTATTGTTTTAATACATTAAATTTACACCAGGTATATTGCAACATCGACAATAACAACCAGGACAGTATCCGGCTTTTTACACGGAATGGATATAAAGCTTGTGGATTGCGGAAACAATGGAACATCCGAAACCGGATATGGGCTGATGAAATGATGCTGCAACTTATTAATCCAGGAGACCTTCAGGAGAAAAAATGATCGATTCAGTGGACTGTTCAACTAATTCAATCGGCCATGACTAATTATTACTCTTCCATGATTCATAAAGAAAAACGAAAAGCAAAATTCAGACGTCTGATTACTCTTGGTTTT
The DNA here is from genome assembly GCA_025350385.1 of Bacteroidales bacterium. Classification (GTDB taxonomy): domain Bacteria; phylum Bacteroidota; class Bacteroidia; order Bacteroidales; family UBA4417; genus UBA4417. The sequence continues at coordinate 5,060 of JANXXZ010000225.1, read as the reverse complement.
ATTATCATACTTCTTGCAGGGGCTGCAACAGGCTTTTATGGCTATCGCATGATTTACCAGACAAACGTATGGTTGAACGGGCATGAATCGGTATCAGTCAATATCCGCAAGACTTCAACATGGGAGGAAGTGAAAGGAATGCTTTACAAAAACGGGCTTATCATTCACCGAGAATCTTTTGAATGGCTCGCTAATCTTATGAAATACCCCGGCCATATCAAATCAGGACATTATATTATTACTCCGGGGATGAATAACCACCAGTTACTTACCAAACTTCGATCGGGCAAACAGGATCCAGTTGAGCTGGTATTCAACAATATACGCATTAAGGAAGACCTGGCAGGCCATATTGCCGAGCAACTGGAGGCCGATTCGGTTTCACTCATAAAACTAATGAATGATAAAGAGTATACCGCCAAACTTGGTTTTACCCCGGCCAATATCCTTACCATGTTTATTCCAAATACCTATTCGGTTTACTGGAATATAAGTCCCCAGAAGTTCATGGAACGAATGCAGAAGGAGTACAATGCTTTCTGGAATGAAAAAAGGCAGCAGAAACTCGTAGAAATAGGATTGACACGCCTGGAGGCCATGACCATGGCATCGATTGTTGAAAAAGAAACCAACAAAAATGATGAGAAACCTGATATTGCAGGTGTATATTATAACAGGATGAAGCAGGGCTGGTTACTGCAGGCCGATCCGACCCTTATCTTTGCCCTTGGCGATTTCTCAATCAAAAGGGTACTGAACGTTTATAAAAAGATTGATTCGCCTTATAATACCTATATGTATATTGGTCTGCCCCCCGGACCGATCTGCATGCCTTCTGTTTCTTCCATTGATGCAGTTCTCAATTACAGGCATCATAAATATATGTATTTCTGCGCCCGGGAGGATTTTTCAGGATATCACAATTTTGCCGTCACAATGCAGGAGCATGAAGTAAATGCCGCCCGATACCAGCAGGCACTTAACCAGCAGGGAATTATGAAGTGAAATTTTCTGACGGATTTTTGTTTTATACTCTTCCTCTGGGCTTAATTTCAAGTTTTATTTTTCATTCTTCCTTCATTCTGGCATAAACTCCAAATTAAAGTGAGCCAATACAAATCATTTATATTCCTTTGCCTTCTGCTTTTGGCTAAAGGAGCTTCTTCGGGTACTAATGATTCTATTTCTAAAAATTCTGATAAACTCAGCAAGAAACGACTGACACTGGTTATAACTGTAGCGCCGACACTCTATGCCGGCAGTATGGTCGGATTGTACAGTCTCTGGTATGCCAATTATCCTAAATCATCCTTCCATTTTTTCAACGATAACCAGGAATGGCTTAAAATGGATAAATGCGGGCATACCATGACTTCTTATTACATTGGTAAAATCGGGTATGAATCTCTGCGGTGGTCGGGTGTGAGCGAAAAGCGGTCAGTATGGTATGGCGGGGTTTGGGGCCTCCTATACCTTACTTCTGTAGAAGTATTTGACGGCGTTTCGAAGGAATGGGGATTCTCGCCCGGCGACATGACAGCCAATACGCTGGGTACAGCCATTTTTATAGGCCAGCAGCTTGCCTGGCATGAACAGAAGTTCCTGCTGAAATGGTCATTTCATCTTTCCAAATATGCACAGTATAATCCAGATCAGTTGGGGGCAAACTGGCCCAGGCGGATGGTGAAAGATTATAATGGTCAGACCTATTGGCTTTCGGCAAATCTATACAGTATGGGGTTGAAAGGGCACTTTCCGAAATGGCTGAACCTGGCAGCAGGATATGGTGCAGAGGGCATGATCAGCGCCAGGAGCAATCCCGCTGAAATAGGCGGGAAGACAGTTCCGTCATTTGAACGATACTCGCAATTCTATCTTGCTCCCGATATTGACCTTACCAGGATTCCTGTAAAGTCAAAAACCATGAAACTGATATTGAATGCGATCGGCTTTATAAAAGTTCCCATGCCAGCACTTGAAATGAACAAACATGGGTTAAAATTTCACGGCATCTATTTCTAGATCAAATAAACTTATACATTGAACCTGATGTTCAGTATATCGCCATCGCAAACCACGTAATTCTTGCCTTCAACGAGTAATTTACCGGCATCGCGGCAGGCATGTTCGGTTTTATAAGTAATAAAATCGTTATATTTCATCACTTCCGCACGGATAAATCCTCTTTCCAGGTCGGAGTGAATAACGCCTGAAGCCTGCGGAGCAGTCATCCCTTTATGAATAGTCCATGCTCTCACCTCCTTGGGACCGGCAGTGAAGAATGACAGAAGGTTAAGCATCCGGTAGGCTGTGCTCACTACTTTATTCACGCCCGGTTCCGAGAGTCCTGCATCGGCAAGGAATACTGCCCTGTCCTCAGGATCTTCAAGCTCGGCTATTTCGGCTTCCATTTCGGCGGCAATGATGAGCACTTCGCCGTTTTCATCCTTAACGGCTTCGCGTAACTGGCTGGAATAAGCATTTCCGGTATCGGCCGATTTATCATCGACATTGCACACATAAATCACAGGCTTATCGGTAATCAGGTACATGTCGGTGATATGTTTCTTATCATCATCATTCACCGGTGCTGTGCGTGCAGGTTTAAAATCTTCAAGATGAGCCTTGTAAACAAGGAGAGTTTCCATCACTTTTTTTGAATCCTTATCTCCCAGTTTTAATAATTTATCCGTCCGCTGGATTTTGCGTTCAACCATTCCCAGGTCGCGGATACATAATTCCAGGTCGACGATTTCCTTATCACGGACAGGGTTTACAGAGCCTTCCATATGAGGGATGGTATCACTGTCAAAACATCGGATCACATGGATCAGCGCATCCGTTTGCTGAATATCGGCCAGGAACTTGCTAGAACCACTTGTCGCCTGGCCTGATCCTTTTGAAAGGCCCGGTATATCAACCAGGTCAACAGTGGCAGTTACAATTCTTTCAGCATGGATCAGTTTATCCAGTTCAAGAAGTCGGTTATCGGGAACGTTGATCTGACCTATATTGGCCTTCTGCGCACCTGGCTGGGTATGCACTTTTGTATTGGCTACGCAATTGAACAAGGTAGTTTTACCTGTATTTGAAAGGCCTATGATGCCGCATTTTAGTCCCATGAAAAATAAGTTTATGACCGGCAAAGGTAGCAACAAGATAAGGAAGAATCAAATTGAAACGTATACTGTCAGGAAGAGCTAAGCTAGCTGGCTTATACTTATGAATGGAACGCATATCCTTTCCTTAATATTCTGACGATCTGATCAAAAAAGCGGAACCTTGCAGGTCTCTTCCACATATTTGAAATACCAGTACAGCTTCCTGTTAGCTTCGATTCCAAAATCGGTTGCGGGTGGATATGCAATAAAGGAATCGATGACCTTTCTGAATTTTCCGTCAGTGAAATACCGGTTCCAGTTCATGAGTGCAAACCTGTTCATTGAGCTGTAGGCTTCATTGGTCCGGTCAAGTACAGGAGAATAATGGATTGTGTACCAGGATTCGAAGCCGGGATCAATGATTACAACTTCATACTCGGTGCTGTCGTGTATCAGCTTCGGCGCTTTTGCCGCTGATCCTGAGGCTTCTTTTGGGGAATTGCACGCAAAGAGTACTAATCCTAAAAAGCAAATAAGCAGGTATTTTGTCATGATGGCACGAATTTCAGGTAAAAAGCTGAATAAGAATGAATAATGAACACAATCTGGAAGAATCATACAAAGTTAATACAAGTGCGATGCAGAACGAAGCAATATGATGGAGATAAATTCCGGAAAGAGGAATTACATAAATGTAACTTTAATACTGATATCTGTATTGCGTCCTTTATCATCGCTGCATGAAATCTTTGTGATTCCCGCTGAAGGTTTAAAAAACAGTTTCTCGGAAGCAGCCGCTGAGCGGAAAAACCTGTTGTTGATATACCAGTAAACCTTATTTACATCCGCCGCCGGGGAACAGGCAAGCTGGAGCTGCTGACCGGCAGATGCATAGAGGATGTACTCCTTACCATCAGTTAACGAGGTTATGGATGGACTTTCATCCCGATATACGCGGTTGCAGGCCGGATTATGCGGGGGAATTTTCCTGAAGGGAATATGCTCTTCTTCAAAAAAGGAGATCAGTTCAGGCTGCAGATTGGGGTAATAGTCTGTCCTGTAACCGGCTGCCGGAAGACAATTGCGGCAATAGGAAACTGTTGCGGCCGGATCGGTAAACACCGGAATCAGGTGAGTGCATTTCCTGTTGGCTGATACTGCCGGAATATAATAATCCATAACCCGGCTTTCGCAAAATTCACCGGGAGGCAGACCTGATTCAGAGCAAACCAGCCTGAAATCCAGCCCTTTCGGCTGAACAAACCAGCCAGGCTGCTGATTAGTTGTTAGCATGTTGAATATCCTGAAAAGAATGGGGGCTGCAAATTCAGATCCTGAAAGTTCCGACACACCGGTCCCGTCAAAGTTTCCTACCCACACCCCGACCGTATACTCCGGGTTATAGCCGACACTCCATGCATCGCGTCGGCCATAGGATGTACCTGTTTTCCAGGCAATGTGAGGCATGTGAATGCTGCTTTCGAAATTATTCGGCAGGTCGGGTCGTTTAAGGCCGGTTAAAATATCGGTAATCAACCAGCTTGCTTCCGGGCTGAAAAGGGTATCAGCAGATTCTGCTTTATAGGGTTGCCGGAACTGAACCGGGAAATGTAATCCCCGGCTGGCAAAAGTTGAATAGAGACTTGTAAGTTCCGTGAGTGTAACCCCACAGCCTCCCAACACCACGGATAGTCCAAGGGTCTTTTTCCTTTTATCGATCCAATGAAGGCCACCTTTGCTTAATTTCTCGATGAAAAGATCGATCCCCATCCGGTTTGCCAGGTCAACAGCCGGCAGGTTAAGCGACAATTCCAGCGCCTGGCTGGCAGCAATCCTTCCCCTGAAGGTTTCATCATAGTTCTGTGGACGGTACCCGTTAAAGTTGAGCGGTATATCGCTGAGCATTGTTTTAGGCGTTATGAGCCCGCGATCAATGGCCGCTGCATACAGGAATGGTTT
>JANXXZ010000221.1 GCA_025350385.1 Bacteroidales bacterium | reverse complement strand
ATTACCTGTTCTTTCTTCAGCTTGTTTTAAAAGCCAGTGAAAGAAATGGTTTTTAGTATCATCAATTTTTTTAGGGAAATAACCCGACATTCCGTTTTGTTTTAACATGAATAGTTTTATAATCTCAATCAGCTTATTTTCTGATTTGATATTACTCGACATCATTATTTTTTGCCTCCAATTGGTTTCATCTTCTGAAAGCATAATTTTTACCGATTCTTCATATGAAAATATATTATTCATGTTTTTTTTAAATTTTGACTTATTAAAACAAGTATGACAAATAAGATTTATAGTTTCAGTTTCAGTTTCAGTTTCCATATGATTAACACATGTTAAACATATGTTAATCATATCTTCATTTTTGAAAGTATTAATCTTTGTTTTTTTTCTGTTTTCAGATCGCGACTTACTAAATTCCGTGCGCCTTATAGCCTCGTTCCTTAACTTTTCATTAAAGAAACTTCCATCTTCATCTTTTTTGAATTTGCAAAAAATATCTTCATCATATGTTTTACATATCTTCATCATATCTTTTTCACTTAATGAAGACTTCTGATGCTGAAAGCATAAAAGTCTGATATATTTCCCAACTTGTTCATCAGACATCGTAAGTGTTCCGACTAAAAAATCAGAGGAGTAGAATAAAAAAGCCGGGTCTTTAGCCATAACATCAAAAATCCCCAATAAAAAAAGCACTGTGGCCACCGGGACAACTTACCCGCACAGTGCTGTAATTTATTAGGGAAGATTTTAAATCGTTAATCATTGTTGTTTTATTTTGGCACTACAAATATACATCTTTTTTAACATTATTGACAATTATCAATGATTATTTTCAATAATAATTCATTTTCACAAGTAAATGCCAGTAATTACTACTAGCATTTATTTGAGTAGTAGCGATTTACGATAGCACTATTATGTTTTTCATGCTTTCTAGCTTCACGCTTTATCCTTCTTTTCTTTGCGCCTGAATTGTAATAGTTTTTGGCAAAGATTAAGCAAGCGATAAATAAAAGAATCAGGTAAATTTTGATGAGTGTGTTCATGGCTATTTATATTTAATTTCAAGCTGTTCATTGGGTTCAGGTATTTCAACTCCCAGGTATTCAGCACTCCATTCAGTTATTTTAGCGAAGTATTCCATTATTTGCTTTGTTGTCATTTCGGTTGTACTTCCAATTGATTTTCTTATCTCCCCGCTTTGTTCATTCACTATTTCAACAATATTAAAATCTCTCTTCAGGTCTTCATGAACCTGCTCTGTTGTGTACCTCCAACCAGCATCTGTAAGCCCTGCTTTCACCAATGGAACCACTACACCCCAGTAATACCGATTTTGCTTTAATGATCGTTTTTTACTCTTAACTTCAACTGTTATAACAATCTCTTTGCCTTCAAAATTGGCAATGTCTTTGGCAAACTCTGTTTTGTTTGAAAGTTTTACAAGTCCATTTAGTACCCTTCCATAAGCAAGTAGTTTCATACTTATTCAAATTTTGGGGCTTCGGGGTCAAGCGATGTGCCTACAAGTCTCTCCACATCTTCTATTAGTATTGGCTTATTAGCAATTTGAGTTTTTGCTAAACCCTCTTTTATTTGCACAGCCTTAATTGAAGTAAGGCAGTTTACACCTTTGATAAGCAACTCAAGTTCTTCAGGTTTACAGTCTCCATTTAGATATTCTGATATACGCCTTCCAACTTCGCTGTATGCAGCCTTTTGATTACTGATTGGTAGTGCTTTTGCTTTCATTTTTTATTGTTTTTAGTTTGCGTTTTAATTGGATTTGTATTTTTCTAAGCATTATTAATTCTTGATCCAGTTCTATTGATGATTTATCAAAACCAGACTCCTTTAATCTATCTTTGATATATTTATCATCTAGTGTATTTATTAAATTAGTTTTATATTTATGTAGACATATTTTAACCTTATCAGGGTTATCAATACGCCATTTTTTATTTCTTACATATATTTTGTCTTTATTTGCATCACGGTATTTAAGCCCATATGATTTGCATTTTTCTAGATTATTCGCTCTATATTTTGATGAATATTTTTTATTTGCATCAGAGTTATCAATACGCCATTTTTTAACTTTTGCATAAAGCTTGTCTTTATGTGCTGGATAATATCCTTTATCATATTCTTGTCTATATTTTTTTACACAATCCTTGCATTGCCTCCTCATATACCTGAATAAGCTTACCTGTTTTTCCTCCCCACACTTACTACAAATCTTTGTTTCCATCAGAAAGGGTTTAAACTAAAGTTTAACTTCATGCCTTTTTTAGCTGCTGAAACAGGCTTGCCGGTTGCAGCTTGTATTTCTTCAATGAACCTTTTTTCGTTGCTGTTACCATCTGATAAATGAATCAGAACTATGTTTCTAACCTTCGTTATATCCTGGTTGCTGATAATCTTCTTTGTGGTCTCCAATTCCATGTGAGTTGACAATAATCTATGCCTCATTGACGGGGGTGCTTTACCGGCCTTAATATTGGCATCCAGCACGCTGTCAGCATAGTTGCATTCAATAAGAATATGATTCAGGCCGGTGAAAGAATAATCACAGGTCATTGTATCGGTAAGGAATAGTATTTTACCGCTTTCGGGATGATCGATTGTAAAACCCAAGCATGGTATATCATGACTGACTGAGAAAGCATAAACTTTGAAATTGCCTACTTTGTAGCCGTGATTAGGTTCTATTGCTTTGCAATAGGATGAATTAGGACTAATAAGATGTGAAATGAAAACAACATCGAGCGCAAGGGTAGTTATTCCTGAATTGATGAATTCTTCAATATATCCGGAATGGTCACGGTGTTGATGGGTGCATAAACATGTAACTACCTTAGACAAATCAAAGTCAATAGCTTTTTTAACTTCAGAAAGTTTAACACCTGCTTCGATTATCAGTATTTCGCTTTCTGATTCTAACAGATAACAGTTACCCTTTGACCCTGAATTTAGAATGTGTAGTTGCATGTAGTAAATTGGCTGATGGATTAAAAATTAGGACCTTTTTTCTCTTGATTCTCTTCTTTGAAGAGCTCAGGATTTGAAGTTTTATTTTCTGGATTTGATTTTGGTTCCGATATATGGCTTTTGCTTCCTACTTCTTCATAAGTCACTTCTTCGGTAACTATCTTTTTGGATTCACGGTTTACGGCTGCATTTCGTTTATCTTCCGGTTCATCGCTAAACACTACACCCTGTTCTTCAGCCGTATACATTGCCCCTAATTGTGTAGGGAATGCTTCGCGCAAAGCCTGAACCTTAGCAACTTTTGAAATCATCGTTGAGGGTTTATCATTCCAGATAGATTGCTTTTTGTCATACTCTGCAAGCTGAACCTTAGCTGTTATTGGAAATTTCCTATCACTGCGGTAAACCTTAGCCCAACCACCTACAATGGTATCGGTAGGCAGATAAAAACAACCTTCAAGTTCAACGGCCTGATTATCTCTAATTACTATAATACCAGCCTGAATACCTTCATAAGTTTCACAGGCTTCAGCACGTTTCATTAAAGCCTCTTTACTTACAATCATTTGTGCTGGGGCAGTTCCGAATTTAACCAGGTAGGCTTCATTCAAGAATGGGTTTAATTGATTATATTTGCAGATTGAAATGAACTGCGTAAGGTCCTGATCGGTAACATTACCGGTTCCTTTTGTGAGAAAATTGCGTACTATCGTGTAAGATAGTTTTACATCTTGACCTGCTACCTGATAGGTAATAAGTCCGCGTTCTCTGTCTTCTTGCTTCGCTACGTCAGTCGGATTCTCAGTTGTTGTCATGTTGCGTTTTATTTATGGTTTTATAATTAAGTGTGTTTTGGGTATTCCGTATTTTGCTTCAAGGTCAATCAGTCTTTGTGCCCGGTCCATTTTATTCATTGATGTATTTTCAATATTAATTAGCAGTTTGAAAATATCATCTAAAAACCAGGATATTCTTTGTTCAACCTGTACGCATTTTTGAAGGTTAGTAGCCTCTTTGTCACAGGCTACTTTAACCAAATCCTTTGATAACTCTTCAATACTTTGCATTTCAAACCCTCCTTATGCTTCAACCAACAAACCGGAATACTCTTCAATTTCATGCGAAGCATATCCGTTTAACTTGCTGACAATTTTGCCGGTTTCTTTGACTTTGAACATTTCGGACACAACTAGCCGTATGATCTGGCTTTGTGTTTCTGAAAGCTTTAATACGCTTTCGGATTTGTCAACAAATACAGGTGCATAGCAGTTATGAATTGCAGCAAACACATTTAAAATTTCGATGCCAGAATTAACCTGCGCTGCCTGGTTTGCAATGTCGAACGGTACGCCATTAACCAAGCACTCACAGGTAGGCTCTTCACCTCCATTAATTAGCTTCTGAAACATTTTGAAGCGAACGGTTTTGAAAAGTGAATTAACACGGTTTTCAACATCATTCATTTTGCGCTTGGTGAAAGTTTCAATCTGAAATTCGATCTTTTCAAGGTCTGCAATTTGTTGCGAAAGGGATCGACCTTCAGTTTCAATTTCAGCTTTGCGCTTTGTCATTTCGGTGATCTGATCACGAACTGAAAGATCGCGTGTGAGCTTGTTAATTTCTTCACTCAGTTCAACCTTTTGAATTTTAAGAGCAGTGGTATCGGTTACCTGAACAATTTCAGGAATAACAATAGCTTCTATTTTTGCTTTAAGGTCGACGTATTCAGCATTTTTAGCAAGAATAGCTTCTATTGATTCAGTGTGAACCGGCATGTTTTGAATAGCTTCTATTTCAGAATTGAGCTTTTCAACTTCATCTTTGGCAGTTCTGATTTTTTCATTTATGCCTCCAATATATGCTTGCAGCCTGTTAATTTCAACGGTGGTATTTGCACCGTACTTTTCAATTTCTTGCAGGTCCAGAACCTTCTTTTTGTTGAAAGCTGTTTTTGCATCGGTTTCTTGATGTGCAATAAGATCATCAGGCAAAGACTGTCCACAGGTCGGACAACTGAATGAACCTTCATAGGTCAACGTTTCAGCATCGCGTTTGGTCCATTTGTCGCGAAGTGAAGTTCTTTGTTCCAACTGAACATTTAAGCGGTCAGTATTAATTTTGATATCATAATCGAAATTTGCAAGCTCTTGAGTTAAGAATGAAACTCTTTGCTGTTTAGTCCTTATATTCTGGTCTTTTGTATTGCCGGCATTTGCAGATTGGTTTTTCGCATCGTATTCAAGCCTTTGCATTCTGGTTTCAATATTGCTTTTTTCAAGCAACTTTTCAGAGCGCAAGCGAACTGCTTCCTCAACACCTTTTGAAGCATCGAGCATTTCAGTTTCAATCAATCCAAGGTTGTGTTTTGCCTGTTTCAGATCAGCTTCAATTTTGGTGAAGTCTTTTGCTTCAGGTGTACCCCGGTGATTTTCGTCAATGCGTGTAGGGATTTGATCAAGCGAATCTTTGAGTTTCTTTTTCTTTGCAACATACTCTTTTTTGAGGTCCTCAATAGTTTTCTTTTCGCGTTGCATCAGGTCGAGCAAAGAAACAAGGTCAGAACCGGCTATTTCTTCATCGGTAGGAACACCGGCAATTGAAATGAGCATTTCCCTGCGTTCGTTCCATTTGAGCGAATTGAAGAAAGCAGGTGAGGTTAAAAGCTTAAATGTACTCTCCGGTATGATCGAAGAAATGAAAGCCTGGTATTCAGACTGTGACTTAGGAACATCATTGATGAAATATATGGTTTCGTTACCAACGAATTCAGCCGTATCTTCACCGCGTTTTTTGGCCCACTTCTCTTTTAAAATGCGGGTAAGTTTGATTTTAACACCGTCAAGTAAAAGATGGCCAGTAACTTCATGGTCGATCTTAGGAATGATGACATTGTTTTTGTCAAAGGTTTTGATCCCGTAATCTTTGCGGTCAAATTCATCTTTGCCGAAAAGCAGCCAGTTAAAGGCACTGAAAACAGTGCTTTTGCCAGAGCCGTTAACACCGTAAATTGTGGTGTTGTCGGAAAAATCAATTTCAAGGTTTTTCTGGCCTTTGAAGTTGATCATAATTAGTTGTTGA
>JANXXZ010000220.1 GCA_025350385.1 Bacteroidales bacterium | reverse complement strand
ACATTTTTTGCTACATAGGAATGAACATTATTAATAGAAACTGGAGTGTTAGTGCCTGGTATCAAGGCAATATTTGTAGAGTTTCCGGAGTAAGATCCGGAAATACCTGGTCCACTGAGGAAAAATCCAAATACATCATTGTATTGTGTGCAACAATATTCCAGGTATTCTTCCGATGCGAAAACATATTGAAACTCTACCTTATCACCTGCCGGCACGAAATCAAACTGGAGGACAGCAGCATCATGTGTTGCGTAACCTGCAATTGCAGTCAGGTCGGCATCCCCTGCTCCATGCAAATCAGCGCCAGCCTGGGGGCTGCTGTTGGGGCCCATCGCAGTGGTTACGTACCCTGTTGACATTATTAATCCTTCATTCAGGGCAAAATTTGTGTTATTACTATTGAAATAACCTAACTGTCGTTTTGTTGGGTCGTTTGTATTATAAACCCCTGTAAATGTGACATTGCTTGCATGCAGGCAGCCGGTTACAAGAATATTCTGCACCAATTGGGTAGGGGTATAAGCATTATATACCGTATTTTCATTTACTGAGATTGAACCTCCCGGTGCATCCTTGTTGCCGGCATTTGCCTCTTCAGGAACTGCAAAGGGAACCCGTGCAGGACCGTCAGGATAATCAATGGTTTTGGAGCCAGAGGAACCTGCTTGCTGCCATTGATTCTGGCTATAAGAGGCTACCGTGATTAAAACTGCAGTAACAACTGCCAATAGTCTTAGTTGCGAGGGTACGAGATAAATGTTCTTCATGATGAGTAAGTGTTTCTAGATGAGAAGTCTTAATAGTCTTGTGGAATTCTCCGATATTTGTCCTTAACCTATAAGTTATGTAAAGCAGGTTGCATGTGCATGAGTTATGTTTTAGCCCTATTTCAATTGCAGTCAGGTAAACTAAAACTTTGCCACAATGGCTAAGGATCAGATATACAGGTATATAAAATTTATTGATTAATCTATTATTTTGATTGGTGTCCTATATCGGGACAATAGTACTTATAATAGGTATGTTGTTTTATTTCGGGAGAATTTCTGAATTTGAGAGAAATTTCTACGAAAACGGACAAAGAAAATTAATTTAATCCTTAACATTAAAAATATTCTGAGTATAATATAATTTATAGAAAACTTAATATCATATATATAGGAATGCAATTTGGAATCAATATTAATAGTTAACTAAGAGATTAAAAAATAATATATTTATTTACGATTTGCCTCTGTTGTTACTTCCGCTTATTTAAATGTTTCAAAATGGGATTATATGATTTTGAAATATTTTGTGAAATCTTTCATTCAGCGTGTTTTCGCATCCTTGAAATGAATACGGTATAGATTTATCAGATATCACATATAATTTATGGATTATTATCCTGAATAATGATTGGAATAAAATATAATAAATAGGGTCCGGAATTTACTATAGAATCGGGGCTATAAAGTAAGAGTTATCCTATTCTTCCGGTCAAAAGTTATATTTAAATATCTCCTTCTGATGTGGCTTCAATTAATTCCTGAATCGTAGTAATAACAATCCCTACGGAAGTATCGGCAGCACCATAATAGATTTTTACTTCGCTAACAGATAGAGCAAATCCTTCGGGGTCGTATTTTTCAACAATCATTCCGCTGGGGAAAGTTACATTCGGAACCTGTCCGGCTATTTCCCATATTTCACGGGGCTCAAGAATGTTGCACCGGCAACGGCCAAGAACTTTCGAAGGATCCAGCAGATCAAGAAGCATTACACCTCCCTGGTAGACGTTTGAACTTCCGAAATGCCCGGCAACTCCATGATATACATGGATCCATCCTTTGCGTGTTTTTACCGGAGGCGGACCCGACCCGATGAATTCATCCCAATAATGAAACCTTCCGTTTATAAGAGGTGCAACCGGAATCCAGTCAATGAGGTTATTGGATTCACTCAGCCAGATGGTACTCCCTGAAGTCGGTCCGCTGTTGTGCCTCGATTTATTCGGGCGGTCCATCCGAAGGTATTTACCATTCACCTTTTCAGGAAACAAAACTCCGTTACGGATGTCTTCTTTGGATGTGATCCCCAAAAAATCAAAGTTTTTGAAGTCATCAGTCACTCCAAGGCCGAGCTGGCATCCATCTTCCATATCCATGGCGAACATAACATAAAATCGTCCCTCCAACCTGCTGATCCGGGCATCATATATGTGAAAGACTTTCCCTGGAACTTTTTCTATTCCTTTGAAGTTTACTACTTTGTTTTCAACTTTAAAGTTGACACCATCAGCACTTTCGGCCATGACCAAGAATGTTTCACGCGACCGGCTTTGTACGCGTAACATCAGCCGGTAGGTATCACCGTCTTTAATGGCGCCAGGGTTAAAAACACTTGTTACGTCTGTTAATGCCGGTGGAATTGGAGGGATGTTCAACCGTGTTAAAATGGGATTTCTGGGATGTCGTTCCATAAAAAATTTCTATCGTTTATTGACTTATTTGCTGACGTATTGATTGGTTATAAAATTATCCCATTATCACTTCCACATTACAAACCAATTCTTCATACATCGGCAATATATTCCCGACGATTTGATTTCCTCCGCAACTTATTGATTTAATACCCTTTTCAACTCCACCTGGATTCATCACATGAATGATGTACCGTACTCCCCGGTATATGCGTTCGGCCGTAAATTCTTTCCAGTGCGACGGGATGGCAGGGTCAATCAGCAAGCCGCCATAAGTAGGACGCAGACCAAGAATATAATCGTAACTTACCCGATACATCCAGGCAGCAGAACCTGTCTGCCAGGAATGGCTGGAACGGCCGGGTGATGAATGTTCGTTACTGGTAATATACTGGGAATAGACATAGGGTTCAGCCACAAAGATGTCGCTGTCGATGCGGTTAGGAAGCATTTTCTTAAAGTAATCAAAAGCCTGGTTTGATCTGCCCAACATGGTTTCGGCCTGGATTACCCATGCAGTAGGATGGCAAAACACAGCTCCATTTTCTTTTTTTCCCCATACGCAGCGGGTAACCAGTCCGATTTTGGGATCGATTTCTTTCCAGGCCGGGGTGCATTTTTTCGGACCTTCGGGTGAATCAAGATATTTTTTAACCGAGTTCATTGCCATAACTAGCCTTTCCTGATCTGGAAATCTGGCAATAACCGGCCATATCTGTGTATTCAGGAATATCTTCCCGTATTTATTTTCCCTGGCACCAACACGACGGCCTTTTTCACCAAAGGCACGGATATACCATTCCCCATCCCAACAATAGTCATCTACTGATTTTATGATGGCATCACGTGTTGAAATGACTTCATCGATCAGCGCACTTTCTTTAAGAAATTCCAGTAACTCAATGAAAAGATTTAGCATGGCAGCATAGAAGATCCCGCCCCAAACACTTTCGCCCCCTTCGTCACCACCGATATAATCAAGGGTATCGTTCCAGTCGCCGCGGCCAAAAACGGGTAGACCATGTGCCCCAAGGTTATTTTTGGCATAGCTTACAACTGCAAACATATGGTTCAGAATGGTGTCAGGCTCACCATCTATAAATGGCTGCTTGTTTTCAAGCAGGCTGAAATCACCGGTCTCCCTGAGATATTCCGTAACCGCCAGCATATACCACAAAGGATCATCGCAATGGTAAGTAAACTCTCCCTGTCCATCGCCGTGAAAATGGTGGTAAACTTTCCCGTCCCTGCGCATTTGCCTCGAAAGCATTTGTATCCGTTCCGTAGCTTTTTCGGGATTTGAAATGGTAACTGCGATTGTATCCTGGGCAGTATCCCTGAAGCCAAATCCCCTCCCGATTCCCCAGTAGTAAAAGCTGATTACCCGACCTACATCGAAAGCAACCTTTGCCTGGTAAGGAAGCCAGTATTTCATGAAGATATTCACATCAGCGTCAGTTGTTTCAACACTGGTATAGGAGAAATAAGTATCCCAGGATTTAACGACTTCGGCGAAAGCAGCATTCACTGCAGCCACAATGTGATATTTATTAATGCGTTGTTCTTTCAGTTCTTCAAAACGGGTCTTTTCAATGACACCCAGGGAAAAGATAAGGTCTCTCGATTCGCCGGGCTGCAATTCTA
>JANXXZ010000172.1 GCA_025350385.1 Bacteroidales bacterium | reverse complement strand
CATGTATGTTAAAAATGAACTGCAAAAAAAAACGAATCAATAAGAGCATTTCCGTATGGATATTAACGTGACTATTTCGAAAAAATACAATTACGCAGCCTACGGACTTATTGCCATCGGACTGCTGTCACTGGCATACGGCCTGTTTACTGACAGTTCCCGTACCTGGGCAAATATTTTACTCAATAATTACTTTTTTCTATCCTTAACCATTGGAGCTACATTCTTCTTCTGCCTTCAATATATAACCCAGTCAGGCTGGTCGGCAATGTTCAGGAGGGTTCCGGAAGCGATCATGGGATATCTTCCTGTCGCAGGGGTCATCATGTTGTTGTTGTTTTTTGGGGTTCAGTATATTTACCAATGGTCCCATGCCGACCTGGTACTTTCCGATAAATTAATTGCCCATAAAGCACCTTACCTCAACGTTCCTTTCTTTTTTACCCGGATACTGGTAATTTTCGTTGCCTGGGTTGTGCTGTCGCGATACCTTCGCAAACTCTCGCTCGAAGAAGACAAAATAGGCGGAAATGAGTATCTCGATAAAATTGAATTCTGGTCAAAGGTGTTCATTTTCGTACTTGCTGTAACTTATTCAATCGGGGCATTTGACTGGGTCATGTCAATTGACGTGCATTGGTTCAGCACCATTTTTGCGTTTAAAGCCTTTGCATCAGCCTTTTACCATGGAACCGCACTGGTAGCATTAATCGTTATCCTTCTTCATGAACGCGGATATTTTAAAGACCTGAACGAAAGCCACCTGCTCGATTTCTCAAGGTATATGTTTGGGCTCAGCATCATATGGGGTTACCTGTATTTTGCCCAATTCATGTTAATCTGGTTTTCTAACCTCCCGGAGGAAACAATTTATTATGTCAAACGTTGGAATAACGGATGGTTAATTTTCTTTATCGTAAACTTCGCCATAAACTGGTTTATCCCGTTTATCGTATTGCTTCCGCAAAAACTCGACAAGAATATTAAAGTGGTTAAATACATGGCTATTCTGCTCCTGGCCGGGATGTGGATTGAACAATACGAACTGGTGATGCCCGGGATTACTAAGACCCCGCATTTCGGAGTTATTGAAATCGGATCAATCATTGGTTTTGCCGGTCTGTTCATGTTTATAGTAGGCCGGACGTTATCAAAGGCTCCTTTGATTCCCCGGAATCATCCTTATTTTGAGGAGAGTCTTTATCATCACGTTCATTGAGACCTGAAGACAAGGAGAAGGGGAGACAAGGGGACAAGGAGAGGGGCGAGGGGCGAGGGACAAGGAGCGAGGAGCGAGGGGATCAGAAGAACTGCATACCTGGGTGCATGGTATACGGTACATAGTACTTGGTACTTGGTACTTGGGTACTTGGGTACTTGGGTGCTTGGGTACTTGGGTAGTTGGTACTTGGGCACCAGCGTTTATGTTTTCTGCTGGTTTACGGTACATGCAAAAGCATTTAAATTTCTAATAAAGAACTAGAGTGTTAAAGATTAGGAGGAATCAATAATGAAAAAATTAACCTTCTGGCTAGCGCTGCCGGCTTTGCTGGCAGTTTTGCTTTTGAAAACGGCAAATCCTTTGTCGGCTGCATTACAAAAGCCGCTTGAAGTTGGTATTACCGAGAAGCTGGATGCCTTTATACCTTCAGATGTCATACTGACGGAACCCGACGGAAAACAGGTAAACCTTAAGAAACTAGTTAATAAACCTACTGTTCTCAATTTTGTTTATTTCCGCTGTCCCGGCATCTGCAGTCCGCTCATGAACGGCCTGGCGGAAGTGGTGAACCAATCGGACCTGGTGATGGGAAAAGACTACCAGATCATCACCATCAGCTTTGATTCCCGGGAAGGGAGTGAACTGGCCGGTAAAAAAAGGGAGAATTACCTCCGGAAAATGAGGAGCGCTGCCGATAGCGCGGGATGGATTTTCCTGACCGGCGACAGCCTTAACATTCAAAAGATTACCCAGGCAACCGGTTTCGGGTTTAAACAGGTAGGAAACGAATTCATGCACGAAGGAGCGCTCATCTTCCTGAGCCCCGAAGGAAAAATCACCCGTTACCTGAAAGGAATCAGTTTCCTTCCTTTTGAGTTCAAACTCGCAGCAATTGAGGCTTCAGAAGGCAAATCGGCCCCCACCGTGGGGAAAATAATTGAGTTTTGTTTTTCGTATGATGCCACCAACCAGCATTATGTCATGGACATCACGAAAGTTTCGGCTATTGTGATTCTCTTTTTCGCCTTCAGCTTGTTGATTTACCTGCTCATTAAACCGAGAAGAAAAAAAGCAGTTTCCTAGTTACTCACTGGTCTCCTGAATGTTAGGACTCTTCACGCCGACAAACAGAAATAAACTATCAGAAACATAAAACACACGCACAATACACTATTTATCGCAATAAGACTGTCTGAATTTTCAAAACCATCTGAATTGCTTGAAATTATTGTCAAAGTAAGAGATTGAAAGAACAAATGCCGAAGTCGTACGACTTGTAAAACTTAGGTTTTCGCCTTGTCTCCCCTCGCCTTGTCTCCCCCTCATCATTAGTATAATGCTAGTTTATATGTTAAACTAAGATTTAAAACTAACTCTTAACCCAACCAACTTATTCCTATGACCGGAAACATAATACATCATCAGCCCAGTTACCTCGAATACCAGGGCAGGTATAAAGGCTTGCTTGGCTGGATCCTTTCAACCGACCATAAACGGATTGCCCTGTTATACCTTTATTCGCAGCTTGCCTTTTTCTTTGCGGGGATGATCATGGGTGTCTTTATGCGTCTTGAGCTGATTGCTCCAGGGAGGCAAATCATGGACCCGGCAACCTATAATGCCCTGTTCACCATGCATGGCCTCACCATGATCTTTCTTTTTATTATTCCCGGGCTGGCGGCTTCGTTTGGAAATTTCTTCCTTCCTATATTAATCGGGGCAAAAGACGTGGCCTTCCCGAAACTTAACCTGTTTTCGTGGTATCTGTTTGTGGGAGGAGCGCTTATTGTTCTGATTGGCATGTTTACCGGTGACGGTCCACCGGATACCGGCTGGACATTTTATGCGCCTTACAGCCTGCGGACCAATACCAACGTGGTAGTGACTGTTTTCGGGGCATTTGTGCTCGGATTCTCTTCCGTTCTAACAGGCCTGAACTTCATCGTGACGATTCACCGGATGCGCGCCCCAGGCATGGGATTTTTCCGCATGCCACTGTTTATATGGGCAATGTATGGAACTGCCTGGATCCAGTTGCTGGCCACACCGGTGGTAGGTATTACTTTTATCATGGTGATTGCAGATCGTTTACTGGGTATCGGCTTTTTTGATCCTGCCAAAGGGGGTGACCCGATCCTATACCAGCACCTGTTCTGGATCTATTCGCACCCGGCCGTTTATATTATGATCCTTCCTGCCATGGGAGCCATTACGGAAATCATCACCACTTTCTCGAACAGGGTGGTTTTTGGTTATAAAGCCATTGCCATGTCAAGCCTTGCGATCGCTTTTGTGGGTTACCTGGTATGGGGACACCACATGTTTACATCGGGAATGAGTGAAACGGCCCGATGGGTATTCTCCCTGCTCACCTTCCTGGTAGCAATTCCAAGCGCTATCAAGGTTTTCAACTGGTCGGCCACGCTTTATAAAGGATCCATTAACCTTCAGCCTCCCTTCTGGTGGGCTATGGCTTTCATATTCGTTTTTATGATCGGCGGACTTACCGGGCTTGTGCTGGGAAGTGTTGCCACCGATGTGCATGTTCACGATACCATGTTTGTGGTTGCCCACTTTCATTACATAGTATTCGGAGGAGCCGGGCTGGCATTCTTTGCTGCCCTGCACTACTGGTACCCGAAAATGTTCGGAAAAATGTACAATAAAAGAGTTTCGAATATTGGTTTACTGGTTGTTTTTATCGGGTTCAATACTCTTTATTTCCCGATGTTTATCCTGGGAATCATGGGAATGCCGCGCAGGTATTACGACTATTTACCTGAGTTCACTTTCCTGAACCAGATCTCCACGGTTGGTTCGTGGATTCTCGTTACCGGAATGATCATCGTGGTAACGAACTTACTGAGGGCAAAGAAGATGGCTCCCGAGTTCATCGACAATCCCTGGGGTGGCAGAACACTGGAATGGAAAATCCAGTCACCTCCTCCGCTGGAGAACTTTGAAGAAATCCCTGTTATAGATCATGGCCCTTACGACCTGGTAAAAGACTGAACCTATGGAACAGAACACAACTACTCACACCGCGCACGAGAATTATGACCCGATAAGTTCAAAACTCGGCATGTGGCTTTTCATCTTCACAGAACTGCTTCTTTTCGGCGCACTTTTTATTGTGTACTCCGTTTACAGGTACCGCAACCCTGTGGCATTCCATCTAGCCCACCATGAACTGAGTATTACGATAGGATTTATCAATACTGTTATCCTGCTGATCAGTTCAGCCACTGTTGCCATGTCGATCACCGCCATGCAAAAGGGTGACAAGAAGGCGACCCTGATTTTCCTGGCAATCACCCTGCTACTGGCAACTATATTCCTGATCAATAAATATTTTGAATGGGGCGCCAAGATCCATCACGGTATTTATCCCGGCTCAGAATTTCTCCTCAGTTTAAGCCATGGCGACATACTCTTTTTCGGGCTCTACTTTTTCATGACTGGTTTACATGCTATCCATATTATTGTCGGCATGGTGCTGTTAACTATTGTGTTTTTCCGTGTAAGAAATGGAAGGATAAACCCTGACCGGTATTCATTCCTCGAAAACGGTGGTTTGTACTGGCATCTTGTTGATCTGATCTGGATTTTCCTCTTCCCGTTGTTCTATTTAATTCATTGACAGACATGAGCGAATTAAAACCCCATATATCGAGTTACGGCTCACACCTGTTCGTTTTGGCGTGCCTTATAACCTTAACCGGTATTACCGTAGCCATTACCAGTGTTCAGCTGGGCGCATTCAATACCACTGCGGCGATGATGATAGCCTCAACCAAGGCTGCCATTGTGCTGATATACTTTATGCATTTGAAGTTCGACGACAAGATCTTCCGTTTCATGGTAACACTCGTCCTGGCAATTTATGCCATTGTGATTGTCATTACATTCTTTGATTATTTATACCGTTAAGCCTATGTTCACAGGAAATTCAAACTTTGTTTCGGGCGTTGATTCTGCCTTTGTATTCATCATCGGTATTTCAACATTTTTCCTGGTAGGTATTACGGCTGTAATCATCTACTTCATATACAAATACAACAGCAAGCGCCATCCGGTTGCCGAAGAGATTGAAGGCAGCACCCGGCTTGAGATCATCTGGACTATAATTCCTACTATTTTGGTGATCATGATGTTTTATGTGGGATGGCATGCTTATGCACCGGAGCGCATCATTCCAAAAGAGGCCATGAAGGTGAAAGTAACTGCCCAGGAATGGAGCTGGAGGTTTCAATATGAAAATGGTAAAATTGCTGATACACTATATGTCCCTGCCAACAAATCAGTTGCATTAGAACTGAATTCTGTTGATGTAATACATTCACTCTACATCCCTGCTTTCAGACTCAAGGAAGATGTGGTTCCCGGAAGGGAAAAATCCATGTGGTTTATTGCCGCTAATGTAGGAACATACGATCTGTTCTGCGCTGAATATTGTGGTTTGCGGCATTCTTACATGCTAACAGCTGTTAAAGTTGTAGCTCCCGATCAGTTTAATGCCTGGCTTGCAGCGGGCCCGGTAAAACTGGATTCAGCAGCGGCGGCCGTTCCAGGCGCACAAGGAAAACTGATCATCCAGAGTAAAGCCTGTATAGCCTGTCATACCATGGACGGAACCAAACTGGTAGGCCCTTCGTTCAAAGGCATTTACGGCCATAAAGTAATTGTTGAAACTAATGGAAAAGAGCGCGAAATAACTGTGGATGATGAGTATATCAAACGCTCTATTCTGGATCCTACAGCAGATGTAGTGAAAGGTTACCTCAAAGGTCAGATGGTATCGTATAAAGGTCAGCTCAGCGATGAAGATATAAAACAGATTATTGAATATATAAAAACCCTTGGAGCAGAAAAATAGGTTCGGTTCATACGTCAATGTAGTTTCCCAACTGGGTAAAGTCAGGATTTCCGTTGCAGTTGCTTTCACTACATTCACAGGTTATATACTCAGCCACGGTTCCCTGGATCGTGGCATTGTTTTACCTGTGCTCGGCATTCTCCTCCTTGCCTGCAGCGCTTCTGCCCTGAACCAGTTGCAGGAAAAGCAAACCGATATGCTTATGAAACGGACCCGGAACCGGCCACTTCCGGCAGGTATCATCAGCATTTCCGGTGCATGGTTGATTACCATCGGCTTTTTCCTAACAGGCACCCTGGTTCTTTTGCTGGGTCCCGGGTTAGTTACTACACTGGTCGGACTGTCCACGTTTATATCCTACAACCTCATTTACACCCCTCTGAAAAGGATAACAGCATTTGCGGCTGTTCCCGGTTCTATTGTAGGGGCGCTTCCTCCGCTCGCCGGTTGGGTAGCAGGAGGCGGAGCACTGAATGACCCCAGGGCTATCATGCTGGGGTTTTTCTTCTTTATCGGGCAGATTCCTCATTTCTGGCTGCTGATCCTTAAACTGGGAGAACAGTATGAGGCTGCTTCACTGCCTTCTCTCACCAAGCTTTTATCCGCTGAGCAGATCAAACGACTCACCTTTGTGTGGATTGCAGCCATGGGTGTTGCAGCCATGGCCATACCGGCATTTAAGATCACCGGGCAACATTGGGCCACATTTCTTGTTATACTACTTTCCACCGGACTCATAATTTACTTCACCAGACTTCTCAATATTAAAAAAGAATTTAAAGTAGGAAGTTCTTTTGCCATGATCAACTTGTATTATCTCATGATTATGCTGGTAATGATCAGCGACAGGCTAATATAGGCAATAGGGAAAAGGGAGAAACTGAATTAGTTTTCGGTATTTGTGAGTTAGCTGCTGCAAAGTATTGTTGTCAGTTCACTGGTAAATCTGAATGATAATAAGAACCAGTTTCAGTGAGCATGCAAAAAGAAAGAAACCCGGAAGAACTGCCATAATGCGACATCTTGCTGTAACCTTCATCCTGATAATGAATCAGACTGAATTTAGATTTGGATGACCTTAAAATCACTTTAATATGGAACAATCATTTAACCCGAGCAAAAACATGTATTTTCCCTCAAAGGAAATCATTAAGAAAGCCAATGTTAATGATTATGAATCGCTTTATGCGAAATCAGTAAAGGACCGCGAAGGATTCTGGGCTGCTGAAGCCAGGAAACTCGACTGGTACAAAAAGTGGGAAAAGTTACTGGACGACAGTCAGAAGCCCTTTTACAGGTGGTTTACAGGAGGCAAATTCAACATTATTCACAATGCGTTGGACCGGCACCAGAAGAATGCTACCAGGAATAAACTGGCCATTATCTGGGAAGGCGAACCGGGGGATGTCCGGACTTTTTCGTATCATGCACTGAACCGAGAAGTTACCCGGTTCTCGAATGTACTGAAGGCCATGGGGGCCCGCAAAGGCGAAGTGGTAACCATTTACATGCCGCAGATACCGGAACTTGTAGTTGCCATGCTGGCTTGTGCAAAAATAGGTGCACCACACTCTGTGGTATACGGAGGATTCAGCGTGGAAGCACTGGCCGAACGGATCGAAGATGCCCGGAGCAGGATACTCCTTACGGCTGACGGAGGTTTCAGGAGGGGTAAACCAACCCAACTGAAGAAAATAGCCAATGAAGCCATGCAACGATCGGCTACGATCGAGGTCTGCATTACAGTGAAGCGTACCGGTGAAGAGTGTTACATGGAAAACGACCGGGATTTCTGGTATCATGACCTCATGGGGATGCCTATTGCCAATTCCGGCTGCTGCACCGAACAAACCGATGCCGAAGACCCGCTTTTCATTTTATACACCTCAGGAACTACCGGCAAACCGAAAGGACTGGTTCACACCCATGCCGGGTATGCGGTATATACCTCAACCACTTACAACTACGTATTCGACATAAAGCCTGAGGACCGCTGGTGGTGTGCTGCTGATCCGGGCTGGATCACAGGGCACAGCTATATTGTTTACACGCCGCTCATCAACGGCGCAACCGTCATGATGTACGAAGGCGCTCCCAACCACCCCTACCCGAACCGGTGGTGGCAGATCATCGAAAAATATGGTATCAACATACTGTACACCTCTCCTACTGCCATTCGCGGACTTATGCGGTTCGGGGCGTCCTGGGCCGACAGGCATAACCTGAGTTCCTTGCGCCTGTTGGGATCAGTAGGAGAACCAATCAACCCCGAAGCCTGGAAATGGTATTATGAAGTTATCGGGAAAAGTCGCTGCCCGATCATGGATACCTGGTGGCAGACGGAAACCGGGGGATTCATGATCACGCCGCTGCCAATCATGCCTTTAAAGCCAGGCTCAGCAGCGAAACCCTTCTTCGGCAATGAAGTAGCGATAGTTGATGAGCAGGGGGTTGAGGTGAAACAAGGCGAGGAAGGCAACCTTATCATCAAAAATCCCTGGCCGGGTATGGCCCGCACCATCCTGGGCGACCCGCACCGTTTCGTGGAGAAATACTGGGAAAAATACAGCAAGCAGGGATGGTACCTGGCGGGGGATTCGGCCAGGATTGACGAAGACGGCTATTACTGGATCATCGGTCGAATTGATGATGTAATTAAAGTGAGCGGGTACCGGCTTGGATCGGCTGAGATCGAAAGCGCGCTGGTAAGCCACCCGGCCGTTTCGGAAGCTGCCGCCATCGGCTTACCCGATGAACTGAGGGGAAATATCATTCACGCGACGGTAATTTTACGTCAGAATATTACGGCGAGTCCCGCCCTGGCTGAGGAACTGAAAATGCATGTTGAAAAAGAGATCGGGCCCATTGCCCGTCCCGCTTTCGTGGAATTTGCCGAATCGTTGCCCAAAACCCGTTCCGGGAAAATCATGCGCAGGGTGCTTAAAGCGCGTGCCCTGGGACAGGAAACCGGCGATCTGTCAACCCTGGAAGAATAGGAAGACAGACTGTTAATGGGGAATATAAGCTGTTGTCATATCAAGGCTATTTTGTCCCCCGGTATTCTGAATAGCGGCTTTACTGAATAACGGCTTTACTGAAAACGGGATAAATTTCCGCACATGAAATCATTGTGCTAAAGCCATCATCGTATTGGTTATCAACATTCCCCGACCCGAAGGTCGGGGCTAATGTTGTGCCGCAATTTATATAGTTCAAGGTATAATTTCAGTTATTTTGACATTTGCATTTTGCATTTTTTACTTTTGATTTAACACTAAATTTACCAGTTCAGCCATTTCAACATAATTCCCCATACCTCAGACTGAATTCGTAATTTTGTCATTAAACCCGATTAATACCTAACTCCATGAAGAATCTCCTCTTATTCACAATCCTTGCGCTGCTTTCATTCTCCTGTGCTCAAAAACAGGCATCGAAAACGGATGAAAAAGTCCAGGCTGTTGCGGTTGCCAACAAGACTGCAAATATTGACGTTGAAGGTATGACCTGCACTGGCTGTGAAAACACGATTAAGGATGCTGTCGGCACCATTGCCGGTGTAACTGAAGTAACCGCATCACATCTCGAAGGTCTTACTATAGTTAAATATGACTCTACGAAAACTGATTTCAAGGCTATCAGTGATGCCATCACTAATGCGGGGTATACTGTGAAAGGTGAGAAAACTCCTGCTACAGCCAAACCATCGGTAAATTAATTACCATCCTGGAATTTGAGTCCGGGTTCTGTATGATGACGATCCGGGCTTTTATATGCCTGCCGGCTTCTGTCAGGAACCCGGATTCCGGTTAAATCATCCATACCAAACATTTGATTTTGCTTACCGGAATTGTTTGGATTACCATAAGGCATTTGCGAAAACTTTCTATATCCTGCCAGGCACCTGTCAAAATTTCACATGGCACGGAGTGGTTCAGTTTTTGAAACATCACTGGCATGAAAAAAGAATCGTATTCTATAAACTTTTTAGCTACTTCTGACAGCCAGCTACTCGATGCCTATTCAACTACGGTGAGCAACGTGGTTAAAAACTCTTCGCAGGCTGTGGTTCATGTCAGAGTAATAAAAAAGGTCATACAGCCCAGGACAAAACAATTGACCGAGCAACCCGCAGCAGGCTCGGGGTTTGTCATTTCTTCCGATGGGTATATCGTTACCAATAACCACGTGATTGAAGCTGCACTATCGATCAAGGTTGCATTCGCGGACGGGCTGGAATTGGATGCCACCTTAGTCGGAACGGATCCATCCACTGACATTGCCGTACTGAAGGTATACGACGGCGACCTAAAACCCCTTCAATTTGCAAATTCTGACTTGCTTGAAGTCGGACAGATTGCCATAGCCATTGGCAACCCGATGGGATTACAACATACCGTAACCGCCGGCGTGGTAAGCGCTAAGGGACGATCCCTTCGTGCCAATAACGGCAGGCTGATTGACGACATCATTCAGACAGATGCTGCACTTAACCCTGGCAACAGCGGCGGGCCACTGGTTAATTCAGAAGGCAAAGTGATCGGAGTGAATACTGCAGTTGTCTCTGATGCGCAGGGATTATGCTTTGCCGTTGCATCGAACCTGGCAGCTTATATTGCAGGCCAGTTGATCATTAATGGGAAAGTGAGGCGGGCACAGCTGGGCGTTGCCGCCCAGGCAGTTAACCTGAGCCAGCGGATGATAGGTGCTAACCAATTGAAAACACAGACCGGCGTATTTGTTATTGAGGTTCTTCCTTCAGCTGGTATTGATAACAGCCAGCTCAGGATTGCGGATATCATCGTTGAATTCGAAGGAATTTCTGTCGCCACACTCGACAACCTTCATAAACACCTGAAGGAAGCAGTCATAGGCAAACCTGTTGAATTAGGTGTGCTGAGAGGCGGCCATAAACAGATAATTAAGGTAATAGCCGGGGAACTGAGATAAAGACAGTACCGGAACGGGTAAAAAGATATGCAGTCTGCTACATGAGCAATCAACCCATGATAAAACATAATAATTTCATTATCTATTACTTATATATATTGTCATCAGCCATATAATCAACTGTTAAAAACCGAAATCGGATATTGATTTTGATTAGATTTGCAATCTTATTATTAAGTAAACAGAACATGACAAAAATTTTTACTTCCTGTATTCTACTGCTGTTGTTGTTTTTTATTCAACCGGTAAAAGCTCAAACAGTGTCGTCGCCTTCTCCTTCTGACACAACGCAATATCCATACTGGATACAAATGATGCAGGATCCCGGAATAAATTTCTACACTACCCAGAATGCTTTCAATAAATACTGGGCGAATCGTAAAATTACCAGGGGCTGCGGATGGAAACCCTTTAAGCGTTGGGAAAGCTACATGCAACCACGTGTTTCAGTCACTGGAGAAATACCTGCGCCCGACCATACACAGAAAGCCTACTCAGAATACCTTAAAAAACACGATCAATCCACTTCGACCGCAGGGACCTGGATCAGCCAGGGACCTTTTGATATTCCATCGGACAAGGGATATAAAGGCCTTGGACGTATTAATGGAATCGGATTTCACCCGACTGATCCCAATACAATCTACATTGGCGCACCTTCCGGAGGACTCTGGGTTACAACCGTAGGAGGCAACGAATGGACTACCAATACTGATATGTTGCCGACATTAGGAGTGTCGGCGATCGTAGTTGATCCAACCACTCCGGCAACCATTTATATCGGGACAGGTGACCGCGATGCCGGCGATGCCCCCGGAGTTGGCGTGATGAAAAGTACTGATAACGGTGTCAGCTGGGTATCGGCCAACGCGGGTATGGGAAACGCAATAGTCGGGAAACTTCTTATTGATCAGACTAATCCTCAGGTGCTGTATGCTGCAACAACTTCCGGAATTTATAAGTCGGTTAATGCGGCCGCTACCTGGGTGAAGAAAATTTCAGGTGGATATAAAGATATCACTTTTAAGCCCAATAGCAGGACTGTTCTTTATGCTACCCAAGGCGGCAAATTCTATCGTTCGACGGATGCCGGTGAAAGCTGGTTCCAGATCACAGCCGGCATTCCTGACGGCGCACGCGGAGTTATCGGTGTTACTCCGGCTAACCCGCAATATGTATATTTCCTGCTGGCTCAATCCGATAATGGTTTCAAGGGATTATACCGGTCAATAGATGGAGGCAATACCTTCAGCCAGCGCTCCATTTCCCCTAATATCATGGATTGGTCATGCGACGGTAGCGGCACCGGCGGGCAAGCTTGGTACGACCTGGCCCTGGCTGTTGACCCGGTAAACCCTGAAAATATTTACGCTGGTGGAGTCAACGTCTGGAAATCCACAACCGGAGGCCTGAGTTGGCAGATAAACGGGCATTGGTATGGCGGTTGCAGTGTTCCTGCTGTTCATGCCGACCAGCATTATTTTGCATTCAATCCATTGAATAACCGTCTGTATATAGGCAATGACGGTGGCATCTACTGGACCGAGAACGGTGGCTCTGTGTGGCACGAAATAAGTACCGGGCTCGCAATCAGCCAGCCGTACAAACTCGGTCAGAGTGCGACCGTTGACGAACTGGTTGTAAACGGTTACCAGGACAACGGGACTTCCATTTATGACGGCGGTACCTGGTATGCCATTGGCGGTGGTGATGGGATGGAATGTGCGATTGACTATATAAATCCTTTATATCGCTATACAACAGTGTATTACGGCGCCATTAACAGGGTATACGGCACAACCAACCAGGGTCAGATAGCAGGTAATGGCACCAATGGCATTACCGAAGATGGCGCCTGGGTCACCCCCTTTATCCTGGATGAAAAAGATCCGAACTGCATGTTCATAGGGTATAAAAATGTGTGGCGGTCTGTCAATATCAAGGCTTCTACTACCGGTATTGTAAAATGGAAGAAAATTTCATCAATCAATACTCCCAATCTTGAAGTACTGGAGCAATCACCGGTCAATACGGATATATTGTATGCTTCGAATGCAGGCAATCTCTATATTTCAACTGATGCCCATTCTGATTCACCGACCTGGCTGAACATCACTCCAAATCTGATTGGTTCCGGCACTATCACCGACATAGAAGCACATCCTTTTGAGGAAAATACGGTGTACCTTACCCAAAACAACAAAATTTACAAATCGACAAACAAAGGCACCACCTGGACCAATATTACCGGTGGGTTCCCCGATTTACATATCAGCTCAATAGTTTATTACAAGAGCAGCCAGGAAGGACTGTACCTCGGAACAGATGCGGGTGTTTTTTACAAGGACAATTCAATGGCCGACTGGATTCCCTTTACCACCGGGTTGCCAGCCAATGCCCGTGTAACTGAACTTGAGATTTATTATGATTCTATTTCAACTGCGGGCGACCGCATTAAAGCAGCAACCTATGGACGCGGAATGTGGAAATCGGATATGTATTTCACCACACCCCAGGCTGATTTTAAAGCTGATCCCCTGTTGATTCCTTATGGTTGTTCTGTAAACTTCTCCGATTTGTCCTCAGGAGTTCCCAGTGAATGGCATTGGTCCTTTCCCGGTGGCAACCCTGCTGCTTCTACCGCAAAGAACCCGGTAAATATTCAATACGGCACGCCCGGTTTATATACTGTACAGTTGATTGCAGGCAATTCGGCCGGGGCAGATACGATTGTTAAAAATGCCTATATTGTTGTAAGCGATACAGTAAAGCCTGTTGCGGGATTTTATGCCTCACCTAGAATATTCTGTAATTCAAATGAGGTAGTCAGTTTCAAGGATACTACGAAATATTGCCCCAATTCCTGGTCGTGGAATATAACGCCGAATACCTTCAATTATGTGAGCGGAACGACTTCCGGTTCACAGAATCCACAGGTTGTTTTTACCCAGAATGGAGTTTATTCCGTCAGCCTGACGGTAAATAATGCCAATGGGATCGCAACAGCGGTGAAACAGGATTATATTGTTGTGGGAGGATATACCCTTCCCTTCGCTGAGAACTTTGAATCCGCAAACTTTGATACCAAGGGCTGGAAAGTCGAAAACCCTGACAACCTGATAACATGGGATATTGCCCAGGTAGCGGGGAATACTCCCGGGAACCTGGCAGCGCGGATGAATTTCTTTGCCTATTCTGTTCCTCCCGGGCGTCGCGACCGCCTGGTTTCACCTTCACTTGACTTTACCGGTAACGATGCCGTGAAACTTACCTTTGAGCATGCTTACGCAACGCGTTACGTCGCATTTTCCGATTCGCTGATCATTTTTGTTTCGGAAGACTGCGGGGTTTCATGGGAACGTATTTTCGGCGCCGGTGAAAAAGGACAGGGAACTTTTGCCACTGTTCCTAAACAAACTACCAATTTTATTCCGGCCATTGCCGACGACTGGTGTGGTGGAAGCAGCTGGGGGAGTGCCTGTTACGAAATCGATCTTTCAAACTACGCGAATAAACAAGGAATCAAGATCGCTTTTGAAAGTTACAACCGGTTTGGAAATAACCTATACATTGACAACATAAACATTTCCCGTTTCACCGGAACAAAGCCAGCATTAACCCAACATTCAGGGATTATGGTCTATCCAAATCCTACGACAGGTATTTTATCCATTATTTCTGGAAAACCGGTTGAGGATCTTTCCATGGTAGTTTACAATCCACAGGGACAATCCGTTTTCAGCCGGAAGTTTGCTTCTGCCGGCAGTTTAAATGAAACCCTGAACCTGGGCAGTCTGCCAAAAGGAATCTACCTGCTGCGAATCACAGGTTCCGGCACAGTTCAGTTTAAGAAAATCGTTCTTGAATAAATTTCCAAAAGGAATAGTTTGTAAAAAACCTGCCGCAACCTGGCAGGTTTTTTAATAATTTTGAAAGCCTGCCATAATTGTATGAATCTTTTCTACCAGCCTGATATCAGCCCGGAATCTGTTCCCTGCACTGCAACCCTTGATACAGAAGAGTCGTACCATTGCATTAAGGTATTAAGGTTGCGGATCGGCAGCCAGATACAGGTAACTGATGGAAAAGGAAACCTGTATGATGTAACTGTTTCGGGTGAGGACTCAAAGCGCTGCATTGTTACACTGAATTCAGCGATACACATTGAAAAGCGCCCGTTTCATCTTCACATGGCAGTAGCACCAACCAAAAGTATTGACCGATTTGAATGGTTCCTGGAGAAAGCCACAGAAATCGGGATTAATGAAATTACTCCGCTTATTTGTGAACATTCTGAGCGTACAACGGTTCGGATGGACAGGCTGCAGAAGATCCTGGTATCAGCCATGAAGCAATCGCTGAACCTTCACCTACCCAGGCTTAATGAACCGTTGAAATTCAGAGATATAATGAATGCTAGCTTTAAAGGGGAGAAGTTCATTGGCTATGTGGAGGAAAAACAGGAGATCATGCTGAAAAATGCTTATACAGCAGGATCCGACGCCCTTATCCTTATCGGTCCTGAAGGCGATTTTAGCACTGAGGAAGTTGAAAAAGCGGTTCAGAACGGGTATGCCGCAATTAGTCTGGGGAATTCACGTTTAAGGACTGAGACGGCGGCCCTGGTTGCGTGTCATACGATAAATCTCAAAAATGACTGATAGATCATGACGTAAAAGAATTGATGGAAGGATTTCATTGTTTCCAGATTCAGACACTATGTTTGTAATCCAAATTGACAAATAATAACCCACCCCAGTCCTCCCTGATCCCGATAGCTATCGGGACAGGGAGGGAGCAGATTGTACTGAATTGTAGTTCTTTCATTCCCAGAAAAATCCTTATTAGAATGTCCTCCCCCTGAAATCAGGGGGAGACCAGAGGGGGTAAAAAAGGTAAATATAAATTCAAATAGTCTCTTATTCAAATACATAAAGACATTACAAATCCAACATTGAATGACAAAGTCCATCCTATACTTACTATTACTTTTTGTCTTACCGGTTTATGCTGCGAATGCGCAAACGTACCAGATTGCCCTGCTGAAATACAACGGGGGCGGCGACTGGTATGCCAACCCTACTTCTATTCCCAACCTGATTGATTTCTGCAACAAGAACCTGAAGACCAACATCGACAAGGACCAGGCAACGGTTGAAGTGGGCAGCGCCGAAATATTCAATTACCCTTTCCTGGATATGACCGGCCACGGAAATGTGGTTTTTAACGACCAGGAAGCAGCAAACCTTAGGAATTACCTTATTGCCGGAGGTTTCCTGCATATTTCCGATAACTACGGGATTGATAAATATATCCGGCCCCAGATGAAACGGGTTTTCCCCGAGCTGGATTTTGTTGAACTGCCTTTCGATCACCCGATTTATCACCAGAAGTTTAATTTCCCAAATGGCTTACCTAAAATTCATGAACACAACGGCAAACCGCCCCAGGGTTTCGGCCTGATATGGGAAGGGAGACTGGTTTGTTTTTATGATTATGAATGTGACCTTGGCGACGGTTGGGAAGATCCGGATGTACACAAGGATTCCCCTGAAATCCGCCTGAAAGCATTGCAGATGGGCGCAAATATCGTTCAGTATGTATTTACCAAATAGTGTATTAGAACCGCCACGGCAATCAGGTCAAATCGACATCAGGAAAAGAGTGATATATTAATAACCAGCAGGGCTTAAACTTATCCTTCGTTTACTCAAGTGCCATTAATATCAAGTTGCCATTCAATTAAAAGTGGCTTCACAAAACTACCCCTTAAGCATCTTAAGCTGTTCTATCAGCACCCTGATCCGAGATTCGGCATCCGCCTGCTTGGTTCGTTCAATCTCCACCACTTCGGGCTTAGCATTGGCAACAAAGCGCTCGTTGGATAATTTCTTCATCACCGATTCAAGGAATCCCTTGGTATATTTCAGTTCTTCCTCCAGTTTGGTAATTTCAGCGGTATTATCGGCGCCGGCTTTCAGAGGAACATAGAACTCAGTAGATTTTACAATGAATGTGGTCGCCCCGGTTACTTTCTCTTCCACGTATGTCAACCTGCTGATATTACACATCTTGGTCACCACACAGTCGAAGGTGGTATCAGGTTTTTCATCATTGTTCTTGCGGATCAGCAACTCTACTGTTTCCTTAAAAGGAATATTCTTTTCCTTGCGGATAGTCCGCATAGCCATGATCACCTCCTCTGCAGCAGTAAACTGCTCAAGCAGGCTGTGATCAAAAGGTAACGGAGCCGGGAGAATGGTGCACATAATACTTACATCTGCCGGTTTTTCGCTGAGCAGGTGCCAGATTTCCTCAGTAATAAAAGGCATGAAAGGATGCAAAACCTGCATCAGCCGCTCAAAGAAGCAAACGGTACTTGCAAGAGTTGCTGAATCAATAGGTTGCAGGTATGCCGGTTTGATCATTTCGAGGTACCAGGAACAGAAGTCGTCCCACACCAGTTTATAGGTAGCCATCAGCGCATCACTCAAACGGTACTTGCTGCATAAATCTTCAATGGTAGCAATAGACTCATTTAGTTTAGCCTCAAACCATTTTACCGAAACAGCGGCATATGCAGGCTGTTTCAATGAAACATCTACCTGCCATCCTTTCACCAGCCGCTGTGCATTCCACACCTTATTGCTGAAATTGCGGCCCTGCTCACAAAGCGATTCATCGAAAGGCAGGTCATTCCCGGCAGGTGACGTAAGCAGCATTCCCACGCGGACTCCATCGGCGCCATATTTACCCATCAAAAGGATGGGATCAGGTGAATTCCCCAGTGATTTCGACATCTTCCGGCCCAGCTTATCACGAACGATACCGGTAAGATACACGTTTTTAAAGGGTATTTCGCCCCGGTATTCCTGCCCGGCCATGATCATGCGCGCTACCCAGAAGAAAAGGATCTCAGGTGCTGTAATAAGATCGTTGGTGGGATAATAATACCTGATATCGGGGTTTTCTGGATAGCGTATCCCGTCAAAAACCGAAATGGGCCAAAGCCAGCTTGAAAACCATGTATCCAGGACATCGTCATCCTGTATAAGGTCAGATGCTGTTATGCCGCCGTATTGCAGCGGCGCAATGCATTGCGCCGCTATAACGGCGGCATCCAGTGATTTTGCCACAACAATCTGCCCGTCAGGCAGGTAATAGGCCGGAATCCGTTGTCCCCACCACAACTGCCTGCTGATACACCAGTCGCGGACATTTTCCATCCAATGGCGGTAGGTGCTTTTGAATTTATCGGGATGAAACTTTACGGTATCATTCAACACCACATCCAACGCTGGTTTTGCAAGGTCGGCCATCCGCATGAACCACTGCATTGATAGCTTGGGTTCAATAACAGCGTCAGTCCGTTCACTGTAGCCAACCTTGTTG
>JANXXZ010000144.1 GCA_025350385.1 Bacteroidales bacterium | reverse complement strand
ATTTATTATGCCGAAAGCATAGCAACTATTGCTGACAATATGCGCGAGATAAAACCTTACATAGTAAGCACGGTTCCCCGTCTTCTCGAGAAAATTT
The DNA here is from genome assembly GCA_025350385.1 of Bacteroidales bacterium. GTDB lineage: Bacteria > Bacteroidota > Bacteroidia > Bacteroidales > UBA4417 > UBA4417. Next base: position 4,422 of record JANXXZ010000144.1, on the reverse strand, counting down.
ATGATAAAATTCTGGCTAACGGCTTAAGGCTGAAAGGTGTCAAGAGAATGATCTTTTTCTGGGCAACAAATATCGGCTTGCATTATGAATTGAATGGTGAGAATGGCTGGTATTATGAGACCAGACTTAAAATTGCCCGTAAATTGGTTTTCTCGAAATGGTCAGCAGCATTAGGCGGAAATCTTAGAGTGATGGTTTCAGGAGGCGCTGCCTTGCAACCCCGCTTGTCAAGGATTTTCTGGGCGGTCGGTATACCGGTACTTGAAGGATACGGGCTCACTGAAACCTCACCGGTTGTTTCGGTAAATAACTTCAGTGAAAATGGTACCAGGTTCGGGACCGTCGGACCGGTTATCAGGCATACTGAAGTCATTATAGCTGACGATCAGGAAATCCTTTGTAAAGGTCCAGGTCTTATGCTTGGATATTTTAAGGAACCTGAACTGACAACGGAAGCTATTGATAAAGATGGATGGTTTCACAGTGGTGATCTGGGCCGGTTTGAAGAAGGCGGCCAACTTAAAATCACTGGCCGTAAAAAGGAGATATTTAAAACTTCGTTTGGTAAGTATATTAGCCCTGAACTGATTGAAAACAGGTTTAAAGAATCGCATTTTATTGATGCATTAGTAGTAGTTGGTGAAAACCAGAAATACGCGGCTGCGCTTATTGTTCCTGATTTTGTTTTTCTTCGTTCCTGGTGCGCCCTCAAAGAAATAACCTATACAACTGATACAGAAATGGTTGGTCTTGAGCGAATTCAGAAACGCTACGTCAAAGAAGTACATAAATTCAATAAACTTTTTGGCGCAACCGAGCAATTAAAAGCTTTTGAAATATTGGGAAATGAATGGACTATTGATTCAGGTGAACTCACAGCTTCACTTAAACTCAGGCGTTCCTTTATTCAGGAGAAATATAAGTCGAGAATTGACAAGCTTTTCAATAGGTTGGAGGATCAGAACATCTGATTTGGCCTGACCTGGAAGCTCAGATTCTGTTTTTATAATATTATGTTGATGCTCAAATGTTAAGGCTGTGGTTGGTGGTACTCTGGAGATTTTGGCTTCTGAATTCAATTTGCTAACATATGAATCGGGCAGGAATTTCGCAATCTCAATATTCATCGGGAGGATGCTAATGCAATATTTTAAAGATCAATTCTTTAAGCAACTCGCTCTCGCTGGCTGAATAGTTATCAATTCCCAGCACCCTCACATTCAATTCCCGGAGCCAGGAAATAATATCCTGTACTTTTGCCACAGGGTAATTCTTCGATGCTGTAATATATTCATCTAAAGCATTGGGCGGAATTTTAAGCTTGCTCATTATTTCTGTAGGAGACTTTTTATCGAGCGTTTGAAGCAACATTAGTTTACTGAAATACATAAAAAGAATCGGGAGTATTTTAAATATGGAATTCTCCTTCGGGTTGGCAGCAAAATAATGTATGATCTGGTTTGCTTTGAAAATATTTTTTACCGACAATGCTTTCTGAAGTTCAAATACATTGTAATCCTTGCTAATACCAATGTATTTTTCAATTACCTCTTCAGTTATCTGGTTTTGTTTCGGATGGTTAATATATAATTTTCCAAGTTCATTTGAAATTTTTTCCAGGTTATTGCCCAGGAATTCAACCAGCATGATGCAGGCTTTTGTATTTATCGAATAACCGTTCTCTTTAACCTGTTCAACAATCCAAACAGGCAACTCATTTTCATATTTCTTCTTCGATTCAAAAATCACCACCTTATCAGCTTTTTTGGCTGCATTCATGACTTTTATGGGTGGCGATTTGTATTTGAATCCAAGAATTAAAATAGTGGTAGGGGCAGGATTTTTCAGATAGGAAATCAGGAATTGCTGGCTTTCTTCTTTTTTAAGGTCCATGTCCTGGGCTTCACGCATAGCCACCAACTGGTAATTGCCCATCATCGGGAACCGCTTGCATTGATCGAACAGTACTGCAGCCGATGTGTCACGACCATAGAGTACAACCTGGTTAAAGGTTTTTTCGGTTTCGTCTAAAACATTTTCAATCATGTAATCCGACAACAGGTCAATATAATAAGGCTCATCGCCAAACAGCAGGTACACAGGCTGGAATTCCCTTCTCTGAAGGTCTTTGATTAATTGAGTGAAAGTTGGCGTCATAAAGAATGCCTGGTTAATGAGAATGAAACCGCTCAGAATTTCAGGTGTTTGACGGTAAGTCGCTTTTCTATGAGTTGCTTAAGCGATTCTATACCAATAGTGACATGCTCAGTCATAAATTTCTCTGTTATCAATTTATCACTCTTTTCGGTTTTTACTCCGGAGGAAATCATGGGTTGGTCGGATACGAGAAGCAAAGCACCTGTCGGGATTTCGTTGGCAAAACCTACAATGAAAATGGTAGCTGTTTCCAGGTCTATAGCAATTGCGCGGGTCTGTCGCAGGTATTTTTTAAATTCATTGTCGTGTTCCCAAACCCTCCGGTTGGTGGTATAAACCGTTCCGGTCCAGTAATCGCGGCCCTTATCCCTGATTGAGGTTGAAATAGCCTTCTGCAGGTTAAAGGCCGGGAGGGCCGGAATTTCTGGAGGGAAATAGTCATCAGAGGTTCCCTCCCCGCGGATAGCAGCAATGGGAAGGATGTAGTCACCAAGTTGACTTACATGTTTTAATCCGCCGCATTTCCCGAGGAAAAGAGCTGCCTTTGGGTTTATTGCACTGAGTAAATCCATGACAGTCGCAGCGTTTGCACTGCCCATGCCAAATTTAATCATTGTAATATTTCCGGCTGTCGCACTGGGCATCGATCGGCCTTCACCCTTGATCTCTACATTGTTCATTTTTGCAAATACGTCAATGTATCCTGTAAAATTGACAAGTAAGATATATTCTCCGAATTCTTCCACCGGTGTGCCGGTATAGCGCGGCAACCAATTATTGACAATCTCTTTCTTTGTTTTCATTCAATACTAAATATGTGGTAAAAAAAGCAAATTTAAATTTTTTCGATCATCTTTGCATTGCAACAGGGAAATGTTCTCGACTGTTGAGCAAATCAGCAAATACTCCGTTGAAGGTCGTCTGTTGTTATTTTCATTAATAATTCATTCTTATCAATTATGCAGGCGCTGAATTTCCCGGCATTTCAATTCAGGATCACTGACGATGGAAGCAGGAAAATGATTTTTGACAGGGTACGGAAAAAATTTGTTTTGCTTACACCGGAAGAATGGGTGCGTCAGCATATAATCAGTTACCTGGTAGAATTGAAATCGGTTCCGGCAAGTATGATAGGTGTGGAAAAACAACTTTTGGTAAACGGGCTTGTTAAACGCTTTGATATCGCGGTGTTTGCCCGCGAAGGAAATCCTGTGTTGCTGGTTGAATGCAAAGCCCCGGCTATTAAAATAGAAGAAATAACTTTTGACCAGGCGGCACGGTATAATATGCAGCTTAAGGTGAATTATTTCCTTATTACTAACGGGCTTGACCATTTTTGTTGCCGGATCGATTATTCCCTTGGAGCTTATGTATTTATTGAGGAGATTCCCTCGTATAGTGATTTGGTTAAATCGGGCTGATATTTTAGTAAATTTACGGGTTACTGTTCATATACTTGTAAATCAGGGTACTTCAAACTAAATTCAAAATGGAAAAGGTTTTTGAATTGGTTCCGCGCCAGTTTTTCGAGATTATCGTTATTTCGATATTTTCGTTGATTATCGGGCTCTCTCAGAAAGCGCTGCATAGTTCACATGCCGATCATAATGAATCCACATTCGGGACCGATCGTACTTTTACATTTATCGGGATTTTTGGCTACATATTATGGATAGTCGATCCTTCCAAAGGACTATATGTTGCCGGCCTCATCCTGCTTACGCTATTACTGGCAATAAATTATTTTTTTAAAATCAGCTTATACAGAGACTTTGGCCTTACAACAATAACTGTAGCTTTTATCACCTATTCTCTGGCAGCTATATTAAAGACCCAGCCTTTCTGGCTTTTTATGCTGATTTATGTAATTGTTCTGGTGCTTACAGAGTTGAAGGATTCGCTGAACACGTTGTCTAAAAAAGTTGAACGTGATGAATTCCTGACCCTTGGGAAATTCCTGGCAATTGCCGGAATAGTGCTTCCTATGGTTCCCGATACCCCGATCGTTTCATTCCTGGATCTAACCCCTTTCAAAATCTGGCTGGCTGTTGTGGTAATTTCCAGTATCTCCTATCTGTCCTATCTCTTGCGACGCTTCGTGTTTCGCAATTCCGGTATCCTTGTGACTGGGATTCTAGGAGGATTTTACAGCAGCACAGCAACCACTGTGGTACTTGCAAGGCAAAGTAAGACAATGACAGGTGGGCAGCATCAGGTTGCTTCTTCTATCCTCCTGGCAACTGCCATGATGTACCTCAGGATTGG
>JANXXZ010000123.1 GCA_025350385.1 Bacteroidales bacterium | reverse complement strand
CCGCATCAAGACTGAGGATGAAATCTGCTTCTCCAGCCAGTCCTGTAATATGATCCATCAACGTTTTACGAGCCCAGCCAATACCATAGTTTTTCCCATCCCATCCTTTTCCCGGTGATGACTTGTCAAGGATTACCATGTTGTCATCATTCAGTGACTCCAGGTACATAAGGGTAGCCTGGTTGTCCATGCAGATCCTTCGTTTGCCATGATCATTCCACCAGGATTCAGGCTGGTTGACACAAATATGGATGCGGAAATCTTTAACTGTTTGCAACTGCAGTGCCTTTATCAGTCGGGGAAGTGCAATTAACTCATCCATAACCGGAACGGCAATGTGCAGTGTTGGTTCATTTATGCCCATGAAAGTTGATACCTGTCAGATTTTAAATATCTTTGAAAAGCAGTGTTGCCGTTGAACTTCAAAAGTAATTCATTTGTTATAATTAAAATAATTCTTAATGGAATCGAATGAAGTACTTGACCGGCTTCCTCATCATCTGCTCAGCCTGGTAATTGAACAGCCTTACAAGGAATATACCGCACAGGACCATGCTGTCTGGCGGTACGTGATGAGGCAAAATGTCAGGCATCTTCCTCAGGTTGCGCATTCATCCTATCTCCAGGGACTAAAAAAAACAGGTATCAGTATTGACCGGATTCCGCAGATGTACGGCATGAACCGCATTCTTAAGGAAATTGGCTGGGCAGCGGTGGCTGTTGACGGGTTTATACCGCCGGCCGCGTTCATGGAATTCCAGTCATATAATGTACTGGTTATCGCTGCTGATATTCGTCCTGTTGACCAGATCCAGTATACACCAGCTCCTGATATCATTCACGAAGCCGCGGGTCATGCACCGATCATCGCCGACCATCAATACGCCACTTATCTTAGAGAATTCGGAAAACTTGGCTCAAAGGCATTTTCATCTGTTTATGACACCCGGATGTATGAAGCAATTCGCCACCTTTCCATTCTGAAAGCCGATCCATATACCCCCACTTTAACTATTGACCTTGCTGAACAGGAACTGGATAACTTAACTAAACTTTCATCCGGTCCGTCTGAAATGGCCTTACTCAGGAACCTGCACTGGTGGACGGTTGAGTATGGGCTTATAGGAAACATTCAAACCCCGAAAATTTATGGTGCCGGGTTGCTGTCCTCAATAGGTGAGAGCTATAATTGCCTGACAAACTCCGTGAAGAAATTCACTTATTCAATAGATGCCCAGCACGTAAATTTCGATATCACCAGGCAACAACCCCAGCTTTTCGTCACTCCTGATTTTGATTTCCTGGGGTTAGTCCTGGAACAATTTGCCGGCACTCTTGCTTTGCGTAATGGCGGAATAAACGGTTTAACCAAAGCTGTAAATTCAGGAACTATTTCAACGGTGGTATATAGCTCCGGGCTACAGGTTTCAGGTATCCTCAGCAAGTTTATACAACATGATGGAAGTCCTGCTTACATTACATTCACAGGTCCTTCGTCACTTTCATTAAACGACGAAATGCTGGAAGGACATGGCCCAGACTATCATTCCATGGGATTTGGGTCTCCGGTCGGGAGATTGAATAACATTTCAACTCCCATTGAACTTCTTACACCCAGCGAATTAGATTCATACTCAATCAAAGAAGGAGAACCTGTTCATCTCCAATTTGAAAGCGGGGTGGACGTAAACGGATTGCTTACCCTAATTACCCGGCAAGCAGGTAAGAACATTTTATTTTCATTTACTGGCTGTACCGTAAGTTACCTGGGAGAAACTCTCTTTCATCCAGACTGGGGAGTATTTGATATGGCGATAGGGGCTTCAATTCCTTCCGTTTTTTCAGGACCGGCAGATCCCGCATCCTTTGGATTTTTATTCCCTGTACCTGCGGAGAAAACTCATAAGCTTGCACATTCAGAAGAGACTAAAGAGTTGCACAACCATTTTCAAACCGTGCGGGACATCCGCAGAAGCAGAGGGAACAGTCGTTTACTTGGAGACGTTTTCCGGCAGGTTTGCAAAGATTATGCAGGGGAATGGCTACTGCCGCTGGAAATTTACGAAATCCTTGACGAGCGGAATGAACAACCCTTACTGAAGAATGATATCAGAACCTACCTTGAGAAAGTTTCATTAACAGAACCATCAAATCAGAAACTGATCCGCGACGGATTAGAGTCGTGCACCTTATAGTTATTGCTCTCTATTTCTAATTTGATACCAATTGTTATGACCTGCTGACAGCAAGCAAAATACGCAGGGCTTCCCTTACTTCATTCCGGGCGATAAGTTCATGTGCAAGTTTATGGGCTGCCTCAACAAGCCTTTCCTGGCTTACCTGGTTTTCAACCGACAGCTTTTTAAACACTGCCGATTTCTTCACTTCCTCCACTTCAGGAGCAGAAGGGAGAATTTCGGTATTCCCGAGTTTACCCAAATCATTCCCGGTCAGTACCCCACTCATCCTGACCTCTTCGGGCAGTGAATCAACCCCGATCCCCGTTTTCTGCTTTGGTTTTTCAACCGTGAATAAGGCTTTCCCTGCAGCATGCACATAATAATCGGTACCCATCCTTCCTATCAGGTCAAGTTTTCGGGGATCAATCTCACCTTTGAAATCGAGCAGTTCTTCACTTACATGCATGAGCAACACTTCACAAATCACCAGGTTTGCTGAACCTGGCCTGTCGCTGGTTTCTATTACCTGCCTCACCTTGCATTCAAGCTGTACCGGGGATTCCTTCACCCTGAAAGGCTTCACCATTTCGGAAGCTACGGGTGTAAATCCTGCCTTCAAAAATTCATTCACAGACCGCGGATACTCGGTGCTGGCAAGATTGACCTGTTGCACCATGCTGTAAGTAACCGTATTGATCACAACCTCGGGAATTTCCTTTACATTCAGGTAAGTATCTTTCAGCCTATTCTCGCGCCCGCTGCGCGATGGAGAAAAAACAAGTGTGCTGGGATTCACTCCAAAAACATTAAAACAGCTGAAAGGCGATAAGTTGGGTTGTCCGTTTGAATTAATGGTGCTGACAAAAGCAATTGGACGGGGAGCGATGGCAGTAAGCAGCATTCGATGGAGATGGCTGTAGGAAATTTCAGAAGGATCGATAGTTTTCATAAACAATAATGAGACAGATAATTATAACGCCGGGAGAATTTTAGTCTTTACCTCGCCAAAACCAACCCGGACATTGTTCTTTTGGCAGTATCCGCGCATGATAATGGTATCAGCATCGTTAATAAATTTACGTTCGGAACCATCGGGCAAAATTACAGGTTTTGTCCCCCGCCAGCTAAGTTCAAGCATGCTGCCGTAGCTTCCTGGCCCTGACCCGCTGATGGTGCCGCTTGCACAAAGGTCTCCCACCCGCATATTACAGCCATTCACTGTATGATGAGCCAACTGCTGGCTCATGTTCCAGTATAAATACCTGAAATTCGATCTGCACACAGCAAATTCCGGTTTTCCATCCGGTTGTATCAATACTTCAAGGTTAATATCGTAGTTTAAATCTCCTTTAGTTTTCAGATAGTCAAGAACTTCGGGTTCCTGCACCGGTCCAGGCACCCGGTAATGCTCCAGCGCATCCAGGGTTACTACCCAGGGAGAAATCACGGAAGCAAAATTCTTGGAAAGAAAAGGTCCTAACGGCACATATTCCCATGACTGAAAATCGCGGGCTGAGAGGTCATTAAATAACACCATTCCAAAGATATACTCTTCGGCATTCAAAGCACTTATACTTTCACCGAGACGGGTTTCGCGACCAATCACGAAGGCTGTTTCAAGTTCAAAATCAAGCTGCATGGTTGGTCCGAATAGAGGTGTATCGGCATCAGCAGGTTTGATCTGGCCTTTGGGTCGGTGGATTTCAGTTTCTGAAACAACAATGGATGAAGCCCTTCCATGATACGCAACAGGAATATGCCGCCAGTTCGGAAGCAGCGCATTGGCCGGATCGCGAAACATGATCCCTACATTGGTGGCATGCTCGATACTGGAATAAAAGTCAGTATAATTGCCTACCTGCAGGGGCATCAGCATTTCTATGACAGAAGCTTTGTGCAGTGCAATTTCGTGCAGTACCGGAAAATCATGTCCGCCCTGGTTTACGGCCGAAAAACACTCCTGTATCCGTTTCCTGACTTTGCAGGTAATTGATTTGCCCAGGGCAATGAATGAATTTAGCACTGGTTGTGCGAACACGGAATCTTTCAATCCAAGGTCATCAAAATAACCAAGTCGGGCAAAAGCTTCAAGATCGATTATGGCATCACCGATCCGGCTGCAAATTCGCGGCCCGCTGCCAGGGATATTGCCAATTCCGAAAGGAATATTATCAAGTGTAAAGTCGCTGTTGGGTTCTATGCTGAGCCAGGATTTCAAATTCGTTATTTGTTATTTGTTATTGGTTATTTGTCATTGGGTTGGAGGTTTTCAGTTCTGTTTTGCATTTTACCCTTTGCATTTTGCACTTATCAATATTCAAATTAAGTTTTCATTTACAGCGTCCCTCTCCGCTCCTGCTCCCGTTCAATGCTCTCGAAGAGCGCTTTGAAATTACCTTTACCGAACGATTTGGCACCCTTACGCTGAATGATTTCATAAAATAAAGTAGGACGGTCCTCAACCGGTTTGGAAAAAAGTTGCAGCAGGTAACCTTCATCGTCGCGGTCGATTAAGACCCCCATTTTCGCAAGGGTTTGCAGGTCTTCATCAATCATACCGACACGAGCGGTAACAGTATCATAATAAGAATCCGGCACCGTTAGGAACTCAACACCCCTCTTTTTCAATTCGGCAACTGTTTCAACTATATTATCGGTAGCCATAGCCACATGCTGCACACCGGATCCCTTGTAAAACTGTATATATTCTTCTATCTGTGATTTCTTTTTCCCTTTTGCCGGTTCATTAATCGGGAATTTGATATATCCGTTGCCGTTCGACATAACCTTGCTCATTAGTGCGGTGTATTCGGTTGAGATATCATTATCATCGAATGATACCAATTGCTTGAATCCCATTACATTGGCATAAAAATCAACCCAGGTATTCATCTGCCCCCAATCCACGTTACCCACCATATGATCAATATATTTCAACCCGACTTCCAGCGGGCGGTATTCAGGTTCCCATTTAATATACCCTGGTAAAAATGGACCTGTATAATTCCTGCGTTCCACAAAAACATGAACCGTGTCGCCGTAGATATGTATACCCGATAACACAACCTTTCCATGTTGATCGTTATGGACCGTAGGATTCATATAGGGTTTGGCTCCTCTTTCCACCGTTTCGTTAAACGAAAACCGGGCATCATCCACCCACAATGCGACAACCTTTACGCCATCACCATGCAGTTTCACATGATCGGCAACCGGGGAATCGGGATTAAGGGCAGTGGTAAACATAAGCCTTATTTTTCCCTGTTGTAATACATAGGATGTACGGTCGGTTGAGCCGGTCTCAAGCCCCGCATACGCTAAAGGTTGAAAACCAAATGCCGTCTGGTAATAATGAGCAGCCTGCTTGGCATTTCCAACATAAAACTCTACGTAATCAGTGCCGTTAATAGGCAGTAAATCTTGTTCCATCATTTATTCGTTATTCGTTATTCGTTACTTGTTACTCGTTACCCGGTATTCACTGAAGTGAGAATTTGAAAATTAAGCCACACTTTCCCCCTTTCACCCTCCCGCTCTCCCGCTCTCTCAAAATTACTCTACCCATGATTTAAAATACTCCTTTTCCTCAATCTCCAGTGCCTGCCTGGTGATTTTCAACGGTTTGAAGGTATCAATCATGACAGCCAGTTCTTTTGTCTCCTTGAGTCCAAGGCTGCGTTCAACGGCCCCGGGATGCGGACCATGCGGGATACCGATCGGGTGCAGGGTGATCTGGCCCCGTTCCACATGCTTGCGGCTCATGAATTCGCCGTCCACGTAATATAACACCTCATCCGAATCCACATTGCTGTGATTGTAAGGCACTGGTATGGAATCAGGGTGATAGTCGTACATCCGTGGCACAAAATCACAAACAACAAAATTGTTCG
>JANXXZ010000074.1 GCA_025350385.1 Bacteroidales bacterium | reverse complement strand
AATACCTGTAGGTAATTTCTTCATGCGAAAAATTCTTGGTCTCAAGAAGCGTTATTTCATTTGCAGCGAAAGTAAGCTTCCGGATGGATTGCCTGTTTCTAAAAGAATCAATCATACCTTCCAGGAATAAAACAAAACCTTTGGCACCAGCATCAACCACATTTGCTTTTGCTAAGACCTCCAGCTGTTTTGTTGTTGCGACCAGTGAGTCCTTTGCTATCTGAAAAGCTTTAATAAATAATTCAACAAAATCATCAATCAGCCCTTTCATGGCATAGATGAACTCAGCCCACTCACGCATTACCGAGATCATGGTGCCTTCAACCGGGTTAGAAATTGCTTCATAAGCGTAAACAACTGCATTACGGATTGATTTGGCAAAATTCTCCACAGTGAAAATATCCTCGCTTACAATTTCATTTCCGAAGCCATACAGGAACTGGGCAAAAATAATCCCGGAGTTTCCTCTTGCACCTACAAGGGCAGCTTCGGCTAGTGCCGTAGCCGTAACTTTAATATTATCAGTGGGGATGGGGCTATCAACAATTGAACGCATCATACTGGCAAGGTTTGTACCGGTATCTGCATCAGCTACAGGAAAAACGTTGATCTTGTTTATTAGGCCCTGGTTCTCAAAAACCCGCTGTGCGCCTGCCAGGAAAGCATAGTATAAACTACGACCGTCAAGGACTCTGATAAAAGGTTGATTCTTTTCCAAATCCGAAACTCAGTGTTAGTAATAGGTTTAAAGAAAAGGATACATTTATCCCTACTCTTTGGATTTGCCACGTAAAATTAGTATTTTTTCAATGCATCAAGATGTATTGATATGTTAATTTCAGTTAAAATCACTTCGTCCCACACAATAATCTCAAAGGGAAGCGTTACTTCAGGCGTTTAAATCCGGAAAAATTACCAGCATCGATTGCAGCGTTAAGTTCATCATTGATATTGACGAATTTTGATCGCAATCCGCAGGCATACATTACCTTGAGTGGTTTTTTATCTACAATCAAGTTCATCAGTTCTTTGGCAGTCGGCGTTTTTGCTAAAACAGCGTATTCCTTATAAGTAAGTTTTATGAAGGCTACATTGACTGAAATACCACGATTATCAAGCATGTAACCATTATGGAGGGAAATAGGATAGGCCAGTTTGCCATTCAAGAACACATCTTTTACATCAGGGTATGATTGTATGGATTTGCGATCGGGTGATAAGATGATTGGAACCAATTTGGAGTAATCTGCCCTGGTAATATAGATAATTGCCTGTGGCCCCGGAACTAAAACTGTACTTTGTTGTTTATTACTTTTGGATTGGTTGCACATTGAGCATCGGTAAGTTGATAAGAGTAAAGTAAAAAGTAAAAAACAATAGATTAGAACGTTTCTCATAAAAGGTGCATTTTGTACAAAAATAAAAAAAATCAATCTTCGGGAACAATAAATGAAGTTTTACTTTAAATTCGCAGCGATTTAATTATGTGGCATGGAACTTGCTTGGCAAATGGCTGTTTGTTTGTCAATAGAATATTTGAAATCGCAATAACAAATCTTACAAAAAAAAATAGTTTAACCATTTAATCGTTAATAATCATGAAAAAAGTGCTTCTTACCCTGGGTGTTTCCTTGCTGATGGCATACGCTGTAACTGCTCAGGACGCCACTACTCCTCAACCGGCTGTGAACAAAAATGCTCCGGTCATTAATTTCGACAAAACCACACACGATTACGGTACTTTGGTCAAAGGCGGTGACGGTACGTGCGAATTCAAATTCAAAAATACCGGCGTTGAGCCTCTGATACTATCGAATGTTACATCTTCCTGTGGTTGCACTGTTCCTGAATGGCCACGTGAACCGATCCTCAAAGGCAAATCAAACGTTATCAAGGTAAAATATGACAGCAATCGTGTCGGACCCATCAACAAAACAATTACTGTTATGTCGAATGCAACCAACAGTTCAATCCAGCTTCATATCATTGGTAATGTTGTTGAGAAAGTTGAAGGTGCCGCAATGCCTGAAAAGTCGCAGGGAGCTGCTCCGGTTGCCAAATAGAAATATTTAGATCAGAGTTACATAACCCGGGATGTAAATTCCGGGTTTTTTTTATTCAATCGAACGAAATCAACTACTCTGCCTCACCAAATATATCTGGCAGATTATTTCTTATTAATGAATCCATCTATCAGGAAATCCTTACTTTTGCGCTGTTTTTCAAATAAGAGTCAGTAAAAATTATTTCCATGCCTTCAATTTCTGTCCGCGGAAAACAAATGCCCGCCTCTCCTATTCGTAAGTTGGTTCCTTATGCCGAAGCAGCAAAAAATAGAGGAATTATAGTATACCATCTCAATATCGGTCAACCTGACATCAAGACCCCGGAAGTGGCATTGGATGCTATCCGACATTTTGATGGTAAAGTCATCGAATACAGTCATTCAGCTGGCAATGAATCATACAGGAAAGCTCTTGCCCAGAGCTACCGATCAATCGGCATTAATGTTGACCATAAGGAGATTATAATTACTACCGGTGGATCAGAAGCCATCTCATTTGCTATGCTTTCCTGCCTGAATCCAGGCGACGAAGTAATTATACCGGAGCCATTTTACACCAATTATAACGGTTTTGCTCAAGCTACCGGTGTTGTTGTTAAACCAATTACCTCCAACATCGAAAATGGATTTGCTTTACCTGCCATGAGCGAGCTGGAGAAAGCGATCACACCCCTTACAAAGGCAATCTTGGTATGCAATCCAAATAATCCAACAGGATACCTCTATTCAAGAGCCGAACTGGAACAACTTCGCGATATTGTGCTGAAACATGATTTGTTCCTGTTTGCCGATGAGGTATACCGGGAGTTTTGCTATGACGGTCAGGAACATTATTCGGTCATGAAGCTTGAAGGCCTTGAAAATCATGCCGTAATGGTAGATTCTGTTTCAAAACGGTACAGTGAATGTGGTGTCCGGATAGGTGCTTTGGTTACCCATAACAAAGAGTTACTTGCAACTGCCCTTAAATATGCCCAGGCCCGTCTTAGTCCGCCTTCTCTTGGACAAGTTGCCGGTGAAGCTTCCCTTCAAACACCCAAAGCTTACTTCACCGAAGTATATGATGAATATATCGATCGCCGTAATTTCGTAATTGATGCCCTGAATAAAATTCCGGGTGTATATGCACCAAACCCAAAAGGAGCTTTTTACGCGATTATTCGTCTCCCGATTGACAATGCCGACAGGTTTTGTCAATGGTTGCTTGAGGATTTTAATTATGAAAATCAAACGGTTATGCTGGCGCCTGCTACTGGATTTTACGCTACTCCCGGTTTGGGATTGAATGAAGCCCGCATTGCCTATGTGCTGAAGATCGATGATCTGAGGAAAGCCATTAAGTGCCTTGAGGAAGCCTTAAAGGTTTATCCCGGTAGGAAATAATCAGCTAGTTATTTTCCGAATTTATCAATTTTTTTACAACCTCAGGTATACTGAAATCCAGGTGCAAATTGCATATTGATGCGTGTTTAGTTCGTTTTTTAGGAACCCCGTACATCAAATGCTATTATGTTTGTATACTTATGTCTTTTCATGATAGGACATGGACATGCGCTCCCTGTCAATTCTACTGAAAATCAGGGTACAACAAATACCGGCTCCTGACCCGTTTGAATTTTTTTAAATCTTCCTGCCAACTATTCCTGATTTGGTCTTCGTTAAGCCCCATCATGACCTGTTTCCTGAGTTGATCAGTACCAGCCAGTTTGTCAAAAAACGAATTGAAGAATTTGTCATTCAGGTTCAGTGAATGATACATTTTAGTAAACCACAACAAATCAATATGTCCTTTTTCCCTGATTAAGCCTGCATTTCCAGCCAGGTTCAGTCCTTTGCATTTCTGCCCTTTATAGGGAGGATTTTCGCTTACTCCTATTATTATTCTAGGGGTAAATGAGAAGGTGCCGAGTTGATAGGATGGATGACCGATGACCTGAAAAGGGAAGTCAGTACCCCGACCAACACTAACAACTGTGCCTTCGAAAAGACAAAGAGAAGGGTACAGGTAAACGGACTTCATATCAGGCAAATTGGGCGAAGGTTTTATCGGAAGCTGATATCTTGAATCATGAGTATAACCGGCACATGGTATGACTTTGAGATTGCATTTCAGGCCGTTTTCTAACCATCGCTCACCATTTACCATTAAGGCGTACTCACCGATTGTCATACCATAAACTATAGGAACAGGGTGAAGACCGACAAATGAGGAATATTCCGGCTTTAAAACAGGTCCGTCGATGTAATATCCATTAGGATTTGGGCGATCAAGGACTATTAACGGGATATTCTTTTCAGCACAAGCTTGCATTACATATGTTAGTGTGGAAATATACGTGTAAAATCGAGTCCCCACATCCTGGATGTCGAAAACCATCATATCCACATCTCTCAGTTCATCATCAGTAGGTTTCTTATGATTGCCGTAAAGCGAAATAACCGGGATACCAGTATTTGCATCAGTTACATTTGCAATTGTAGTACCGTCAGCCGCATTTCCACGAAAACCATGTTCCGGACCAAATATCTTAACAATATTTACATGAAGTGAAAGTAATGTGTCAACGAGGTGCTTTTTCCCAATCATTGACGTGTTGTTTCCAACAATTGCAACCCTTTTGCCAAGGATTTGTGGCAGGTATTCGGTTATTGAATAAGCAGCGGGGAGTATCTCCTTTTGAAAATACTCGGATTGAGTATGACCTTCCGGCGGAATGCTGTAGAGTAAGAATAAGAATACAATAGATAAAATAAATATCTTCATAATTTCAGGTTTAATTATCTGTTATTCACTGAATCAATGCGTTGCCCCGATAAAAGTGTGATGGTAATTGCATGAAATCAGAATAAGAAAGTCCAAAGTCTGATCAGTTTTTCAAATGGAAATAAAAATTCATAAACCTGGTAAATATATCCATAATCAGCATTCCTCCATTCACAATCCACCATCTCTTTTCCTACCTTTGCCCAATAGTAGTATCCCTTGAATTACGAACTCTTTATTGCAAAACGGATTATAAAAGGCGGAAAAGGGAGCTTTTCTGGTCCTGTGGTCCGGATTTCGGTCATCAGCGTGTCGCTTGGACTGGCAGTGATGATTGTTGCAGCAGCCATCGTTACCGGTTTCCAACAACAGATACGCGATAAAATTACCGGTTTTGGGGCGCATATCCAAATTGCCAAGTTCGATGCAAACAATTCCTACGAATATTCTCCGGTAAGCACTCAACAGTCTTTTTATCCTTCGCTCGAGAAAGAGCCTGGTATCAAACATATACAGGTTTTCGCCACAAAAGCAGGGATAGTCCAGACGTCTGACCAGATCCAGGGAGTTGTGCTCAAGGGTGTCGGATCCGATTTTGACTGGTCGTTTTTTAAGGATAAGCTTACTGATGGTCATGCTTTTACAACAGGTAAAGCCAAGCCTAACGATTCTGTCATTATATCCCAGAATCTGGCTTCATTGCTGAAACTTAAGACGGGTGATCCGCTCAGGACTTATTTTATAATCGATAACCAGGCCAGGGGACGGAGGTTTATAATTTCCGGAATCTATAATACCGGGCTTGAGGAGTTTGATAAGCTTTATGTTTTCGGCGATATTGCGCAGATTCAGAAACTTAATGGCTGGGATTCGAGCCAGGTATCAGGCTTTGAAGTGCTGATCAGCCATTTCGACAACCTCGGTATTATGGGAAAAGTAGTGTACAAGAAAGTGGGCTATGACCTGGATTCAAAAACCATCCGCGAATTATATCCGCAGTTGTTCGACTGGCTTGATCTGCAGGATATGAATGTAGTCATCATCCTAATTTTAATGGTGTTGGTTTCTGGTATCGCAATGATTTCGACCCTGTTAATCCTGATACTTGAACGTACCAATATGATCGGGGTACTCAAGGCCCTGGGCGCCAGGAACTTCAGCATTCGTAAAATTTTCCTTTATAATGCGGCCTATATAATTACCAGGGGATTATTCTGGGGTAATGTTACCGGGCTAACTCTGTGTATTCTACAGCAGCAATTTGGAATCATACACCTTCCACAGGAATCCTATTTTATGTCGGTTGTGCCGATAAACCTATATATCCTTCACATATTAGCGCTAAATGCAGGAACTTTGGCGGTGTGTGTACTCATGCTCCTGGTTCCTTCCTTTATCGTAACACGGATTTCACCTGTAAAAGCTATCCGTTTCGATTAAGTCAAAATTGGTTTTAGATTGTTTAATTTTACACATCCATGATGAGTTTAGGATGCAATGAATCATTTTTATAATCACAATATCCAGGTCAAATGGAAATTGAACCCAAGAAAGGTATAGAGATCATTCCTGGCCGTGTAAACCCGATTCCGGCGACTAAGGAATTAATTGTAATTAAAGATTGCTTTTGTCCCAACGGACATAACCTAGTTACCAGCCGGGCCAGGTTTGGTGATCATAACGGGATCATTATCGGGGTGGGGAATTCTGATTCGATGGGATATATTGCACTGAGTCCTTTTTATGGAGATAAAACCAGGGTGTCAATTGACTATGATCTTGAGGAAGGAGAACTCCTGACATTATTATGCCCGTTATGCAGGATTCAGCTTCCTGCTTATGCTGTATGCGAATGCGGGGGCGTTTTGGTTGTGATGTTCACAAAACCGGAAGTGGATTATAAAAATCTTGTCGGTATTTGTAACCGCGTTGGGTGCAAACATGCAGAAATAAAAAATGAGGGACAATTAATGACCCTCATTTCAGGTGATCTGGTTTGAAATATTCTGCTTTAACTACATTAAAGAACAATTACTGAATTCTCATTCCCAAAAGGAGTTAAGACTGATTTATCGGCATTTTCGTCATTCACCCACTTGCTTCCATCCAGTAAATAACGGTACTGATGCTCACAGCCTGATTCAAGTTCGAGGGAAACGGAGAATACTCCTTCCTTAGTTTTTTTCATGGGTGTGGAAGCTTCGTTCCACCCGTTAAATTCCCCAACCAAAGCTATATGCTTAGCTTTGGCTGATACTTGAAAGGTAACTTTACAAACAGGTTTGGATTTCAGATACTGACGTTTGACAATCATTAGATTAAGGTTTGGTTAATACTAAATTACAATGAAAATCATGAGTACAAAAATACAAATTATTTCCTGTGATGGTGAGTTTGAACATCGAAAACCCGGTGATTTATAATTTTAAGTGAAGTGTAACGATTACCTTACGTGACTGATGAAGAGCTAAATAGACTGACCAGCTAAACCTTGTTTCTGGTCAGTTTCGTTTAAGGGATGGATGAGTCACCTGCACTTTAATTTCATGCTCCTTGGATTACAAAATGCTGTGTTTTTACATCGCCAGGGCAGCAGCACTAGCAAAAAGTATGATAATAATTATGTAAATAACAATCATTACAATTGTATATATACCAATAAATGCGAAAAGATTTTTGAGATTTCTGAAAGCCGAAGTGAGGTTATTAGTATCATTGTTACGGACTGATCGGGTAACTTTATTGGAAAAAACATTGAGAAAATACACTGGTAAGAATGTAATTACGGAAAAAAGCACAAAGAAAACCGATAACCATTTTGGAGCTATGAGCATGCCTGAGCCCAAAAAGGAGGTCATCTTACTCTCCATAATTGTGAAGATCAGTCCCATGAATATACCTGCCAGTATAAGAAACCCCAGACAAATAAATCCGATAATTGCAAGAAATTTACCCCATTTTGCAGCACTCATTAGAAAACGGAGTGCTTCCGGGGTAAGTTGCGGACTTCCGGCTGATTGACTGTTCAATTCGTTTGCTGTATTTTCATCCATAATAAAAGAGTTTAAGGTAAAGGAGACACTGAAATATCAAAAGTAAAGTTACAAAAAGGAATGGAAGCGAAAGCAGATGATTTCAATGAAAAATAAATCATTTACCTGATCTATTTTTCAGGTTTTCATATAATGAATTCCACTTTGAATAAAAGAGCGCATGGAAAAAAATCCCTGGTTTCATGAAACCAGGGATAACAACTCAACCCAAGAATAAGTCTATATTATTTGCATTGCATAAAAAAGTCAGCTGGAAGTAGATTTCTCAGGAGATGATCACCTTTCAGGAATTTACCTGGATTAAAACCGGAATTGGAGTTTACATCAGTATTGAATGAAAGAACTTTAAATTCAGTTCTCCGGTTAGACTGGTGTTCGGCTTCACTGCACTGAATGCCATCAGCGCACCGGTTGGTAAGTTGGTGTTCGCCAAACCCTTTGGCTATGATTCTGTTGACATCAATTCCTTGCGACTGTATGTACCTTGAAACTGCTTCTGCACGATCGGTCGATAGTTTATCATTGTAAGCAAAGGAACCGCGACAGTCAGTATGCGAAGAGAGTTCGATTGTGATGGGATTATCTTTCATGATGCGAACCAGGTTGTCAAGTGCCGGTTCTGCATCGGGACGGATATCTGATTCATCATAATTATAATAGATATTTTCAAGTTTAATAGTTTTGTTTATTTCAAGTTTGGTGAGAATAAGGTCTCTTGGAGCCTTGTTTTCAGATCCTTCCACTAATTGTGCAACAGGCCATGGTTCGCAGTCGGGAATATATCCGATGCCAGTGGCTTTTACAATAAGGGGAGCAGTATTATCAAGTGTTACGGTGTATAAACCATCCGGATTGGTCTTCAGCACATATACGCTGTCAGAGTTTTCGTTCAGCATAAAGACTGTTGCACCCGCAAATGGCTGCCCTGTTGTCTTGTCTTTGACATAACCTGAAACGATATGAGGAAATTTCTTTTCAGCTTCTTTTTCCGGTAATTTCTTGAAAGCATATATGTCGTCGGATCCTAGCCCTCCCAGACGATCGGAAGAAAACATGCCATAATTAGTCCCGGGTATCCAGGCAATGGCAAAGTCGTCATAAGAAGAATTGATTGGCGACAACAGGTTCTTTGGTGTGGTCCATCCATTTCCTTCCTTTCTGGTACTAAAGATATCGAGACCGCCATAGCCAGGTATGCCGTCACTAGCAAAGTAAAGGGTACCATCCTGGTGAACGGAAGGAAACATCTCATTTTCAGAAGTATTCACAGTTGGTCCAAGATTGATCGGAGTGCTCCAGCCTTTTCCCAGTCGATTGCACATCCAGATATCCACTCCGCCTTGTCCTCCCGGCATATCCGATGCGAAATAGAGGATTTTTC
>JANXXZ010000045.1 GCA_025350385.1 Bacteroidales bacterium | reverse complement strand
TAATACTCAATTCAAGCCCGACATTGAAAAGTCGCTCTTGTAAGTTTGCCCCAAACTGGCTTGGTTTTTCAAGCCGTGTTATTTTGTCAAGGCTATCTAACTGGATAATTGTATTTTCAAGAAATGAACCTGTATTTCGTTCGCCTTCCCTGTTGCGTTCAATCAGTTTTTTACTACCGTCTTTGGTTTCGTTTAATCCGATAATATGAAGCAACTCGCCGTAAAATCGTTTGTCGAGGCTGTTGCTGTCGTTTGCAAATGGAAGTTTTAAAAGATGTTGGGGCGAAAATAATTTGAATAACGAAATAAGTTTATTATCGTCTCCTTGGTCATTGTTTCGCAAAGGTTTTTCATACTCCCGAATATCGAACCAGGTAAACTCAATATCGTGTTTTATGTCGGCAATAAATGGCTCAGCAATTTGTTTATAGAAGAAATCAGTGGTTTTTCCGCCTGAACTCCCATTTTCAAAGTCGATAAACTTCCGAACCAGTTCTTTATTTTGAGCAAAATGCTTTTCAAAAATATGTGCATCAAAAATAAACCATTCATTGATGTTGGTTGCAATAAGATATTTAATTTCAATATTTTTCTGTGTAATCCGTTCACGTAAATAATAGAAAACCAATTCATGAAAAGCTTTCACATTAATTTTTGAAAGCATTTGCTCCTGTGTGTCCCCAGGAGTGAGTGCTTTTAGCATTTCAGCTCTGTTCGACGGCTTTTTAACTTCAATAATAACCCCCACAGAGCCGGAGGCGGTGTTGGTGTTATTTATTACAAGGTCGTTTCTGCCTTTTGTGTTTACAAAGTGATTTGGGTCGTAATAGGTTTTCTTTAAAAAGTCAATGACAAGGTTTTTATGAAATTCTTCCGATTCCTTGTCATTAATCCTGTCAAGTAACTGGATCAAATTTGTCTTGAAACTCTCGATTTCTGTTCTGTTTGGTTTTACTTTCAGAAAGGCTTTATTAAGTGCCTTCCTAGGTTTAAGGATTCGTATTTCCATTAAATAAATTCTCTTATAATGTTAACCAATATCAACAAATATACAATTATCCACGGCTGTGTCGGCAAGAAAAACAGCACTTTTACAAACCTGGGTCTTGTATAAGGTGGTCAGGTTTGCAAATGAGCTGTTATGAGCGGTAGCAGTTCATTTTATCGTTCTTTTTTGTCTGTCTTTATACAGCAAATTGTCGGATGTGTAGGTCTTACTTACACTTTCCGGAAACTTAGATATATCCTCAATAAATGCCCCTGATCAACATTAAAGTTTTCATCTGCGGATGTAGCTACCAATAATAGTAACCACTCAACAGGTTTCCGCATCCAAAGTAACAAAATTCAGCATTTCCCGCACTTACTTTCTAAGGAAATTTAAAATGTGCGTACTTTTACCCTTTCTGTTGCTCAAATGAAAATTCAAATCCAACCTGATAATTTTGTACCTCCTATGAAGAAAAGGACCTTCCTGTTAATCCTGACAGTAGTAGCATTATTCGCATCAAACCAGCTTTTTGCCCAGAGAACCCCGGCAGGTTATGTCAACCCGTTTATCGGCACCGGTGGCCACGGTCATACCTATCCCGGGGCAACAATGCCTTTTGGTATGGTTCAGCTGAGCCCCGATACCCGCCTCGAAGGCTGGGACGGCTGCAGCGGTTATCATCACGATGATGAATACATCTATGGATTCAGCCATACGCACCTGAATGGAACCGGTTGTTCCGACCTTGGCGACATCCTGTTTATACCTACCACCGGCGATTGCCGCTGGAATAACGGAGCCGACGGGCAACCCGGTTACCGCTCCCATTTCAGTCACGCGAACGAAAGCGCTGAGCCCGGTTACTATAAAGTTCTCCTCGACGATTACAAAATTAACGCTGAACTCACCGCAACCACCCGGGTCGGGTTTCATAAATATTCCTTCCCCGCATCCGAACAGGCAAATATCATTGTCGACCTGCTTCATCGCGATGAAGTCATTGAATCGTCGCTTCATGTGATCAGTGAAACGGAAATTGAAGGATTGCGGCGTTCGCGCGGCTGGGCTGAGAACCAGTATGTGTATTTTGTTGCACAGTTTTCAAAACCCTTTGCTTCGTACGACATTGCCGTCGACAATATCACACGTCCCAAAGTCAAAGCTATCGATAATAAAAAGAATATCAAGGCCTGCTTTAAATTCAGCACCATTGCCGGGGAGAACATCCTGGTGAAGGTCGGAATTTCAGCGGTAAGCTATGATGGCGCACGTAAGAACCTCAAAAAAGAGATTACAGGCTGGGATTTTGACCAGATCCGCACCCAGGCTAAAGAAGCCTGGAACAAGGAATTATCGAAAATTGAAGTCGAAGGCGGTACCGATGTCCAGAAAACCGTTTTCTATACAGCCTTCTATCACACCATGGTTCAGCCTAATACATACACCGATGTGGACGGGAATTACCGCGGAGCCGACCTGAAAGTTCATAAAGCCAACGGGTTCACCATGTACACAGTCTTCTCGCTCTGGGATACCTATCGCGCTTGGCACCCGCTCATGACCATCATCGACCAGGCAAGGACCCTGGATTATATCAAAACCTTCCTCACACAATATGACCAGCGCGGATACCTGCCGGTCTGGGAACTCGACGGCAATGAAACCAATTGCATGATAGGCTATCACAGCGTTCCAGTCATTGTGGATGCCTATGTGAAAGGCATAAAGGGTTTTGATACCCAGAAAGCGCTCGACGCGATGAAAAAGAGCGCTACCCGCGAGAATGCGGGTCTCCGGGCGCTTGACCAGTTAGGTTTTATCCCATCGGACCGCGAAGCAGAGAGCGTTTCAAAAACACTTGAGTATTCTTACGATGACTGGTGCATTGCTGAATTTGCAAAAGCTACCGGACATA
>JANXXZ010000032.1 GCA_025350385.1 Bacteroidales bacterium | reverse complement strand
AAGCCCACTGGGATCAGGTCGCCGACCAGTATATCAGCGAAAACAACAAGGTTAAAGAAGCCCACGATCAACGTTTTTCATTCAGCATACCCCAACTGGACCTCTATTGCGGGGCCAGAGTTCTGAATATCAGCAGCCGCGATGGCGAAGCTGCCGAATATATGGGCAGGTCCGAACCTTCGGTAAAAGTCATTAATGCCGAGATATCAAAGGAACTGATCAGGGTTGCCCATGAGGCCAGACCTTCAATTGAGCAGGTGAAAATTACCACTTATTCTGAATTGCCATTCAGTAATGAGGAATTTGACAGGATTCTTACGTTGGAAACGCTGGAACATGTGGCTGAACCCATTGAATTTCTGAAGGAATTGCACAGGGTATCCATTCCTGATGCCCGCATGGTACTGAGTTGCCCCCCGGCAACCAGCGAACTTCCTTATCAAGTCTATACCGCCCTGTTTGGTGGACATGGGGAGGGTCCGCATAAATTCCCGAATTCAAAACAAGTTAAGATATGGCTGAAAGAAACCAGGTGGGAACTCCTGCTACACAAAGGAACAGTACTGTTACCGGTAGGACCGCGCTGGATGAGAAACTTAGGTGAATCATTGCTTGGTAAAATGCAGGGAACATTCATAGCTGAACTGGGATTACGCCAATTTTATGTCTGCAAAAAGTATTGAAAACCTGAAATCAGTGATCCGTCACAACCTGTGCAACCGATGCGGCACCTGCGTAGGGTTGTCGGGCGGTGCCATTGTTTTTGAGAACAAAACCGGCACTTACCTCCCGAGGATAATCCGGGAACAGGATACAGTGCTGGCTGACCGGATATGGCAGGCATGCCCCGGCAAAGAATTTAATTTTCCTTATTACAGACAAAAATTTTATCCTGCCGATGTTGCCTTTCATGCTTATACCGGCCCGTACCGGGAAATATTTATTGGTTTTTCAACCAATGATACAGTCAGACGGGCTTCAGCCAGCGGAGGGATTCTTACTACTATCCTGCTATGGCTGCTTGAGAAAAAGATGATTGAGGGGGCAGTGGTAACCGGGATGTCAGATACTGAACCCTGGTTAACTCAAACGTACATAGCAACCACCCCCGGTCAGGTTATTGCCGCTGCCCAAAGCAAATATATAATCTCCTCTACTAACGAAATCCTTCCGGAAATCGAACGCTTTGAAGGCCAACTTGCCTATATAGGCCTTCCCGGGCAAATACAATCGATCCGGAAATTACAGGCCAGCAATGATCCATCGGTGAAAAATATCCGGTATATTTTCGGGCCGTTTTATGGCAATACCCTGCATTTTTCATCTGTTAAGAGCTTCCTGCGATCCTATGGTGAAAAAAATTATCGCCGGATAACCAAACTCTATTTTCGTTATGGCGAATGGCCCGGCAATATGCGCGTGGAACTTGAAAATGGCAGGGTAATTGAGCTCCCGAAATTTCATGCCAACTACCTGATTCCCTTCCACATCCTGAAAAACAGCCTGCTGTGCACCGATCTCAGCAATGAATTTACTGACATTTCGGGAGGCGACGCCTGGGCACCGGCCTACGAAGAACGGGGAAAAGGATTTTCGATGGTGATAGCCCGATCGGAACAGGGGTTGGAAATTCTCCGGAAGATGCAGGAGGATGGAGCGATTGACCTAGAGCCGGTTGATGTGAACGAGGCTATTACCATGCATTCCCACGGCTATGACCTGAAAAAGCGGGGTACATTCATCCGCATACGATTCAGGAAATGGGTTGGCCTGCCAAATCCGGACTATGGATATACCCTGAAAGGATTTCCGCTCAGCCGATACTTCATGGAATTGGTCATTATGCTACTTTTCCTGGTGCTTGGCACCAGAATGGCCCGGTTTGTTGCCGATTTAATCCCGCCTAAGTTAATTGGAGGTATATTTGAACGATCACGCAAAACCTGGAAAAAATCAACCTATACTATTAAACGAAACAACCTGGACGTATGACAAAAAAATCCGTTTCATTAATTGTGAAACTGGCGGTAACTATTGCCATCCTCCTGTTCCTGTTTTCAAGAGTTGATTTCAGTACCCATGGGTTGTGGTTTACATTACGTTCAGTAAGGCCTGTCTATTATCTTCTTTCATTGTTTGGGGTAATAATTGTTTTAGGAATCAAAAGCTACAGGTGGAAATTGCTGGTAGCGAATGAAGGATATGAATACTCAGCCCGCCGGGCATTTGGCGCTTATATGGCGTCCGATGCCATCGGTATTGTCACACCGGGACGTATAGGAGAGATTGCCCGTTTATATTATGTCCGGCAGGAAACTCCCATCAGTTTTTTCCTGGCTTTTAAAACTATTGTGTCCGACCGGATTTTTGATTTTACTATGCTGGGATGGTTTGGTCTGTCCGGATTATTATTTTACCTGAAGTCGTTCGGGCAGTTACCGGGGTATCTGTATTTATTAATCATATTGGTTGCGTTTGTAGCTGCCTATGTTGCTGGCCTGGCTTTTCTTGACATGATCCTTCATAATAAGTGGCTGGCCCGTTGGCAGATTATCGGGTTTGTCAGGGAGTGCTTCCGTGCGGTACTCAACCGGAATTCAATCCTCATGTGGAGCTTAACCATCATTGCCTATGCCGCCTATTTCTTTTTCAGCTGGTTGATCATGCGTTCGCTTAACCTGGATCCCGGCTTTGAGGACGTAGCATTTATAATGAGCATAATGAGCCTGTCCACCATCATCCCGATTTCAGTAGCCGGGTTTGGCACACGTGAAGCCACCCTGGTTATCCTGTTTTCCTATTACCACCTGGCTTCCGAAACTGCAGTTTCTTTTTCAATCCTCCATTTCACTGCATTCTTTCTATGGGGAGGACTCATCGGACTGGTATACTGGCTCATTATGCCGATATCCCTGAAACAGGTGAAGGAAGATTCAATCCAGATCTTTGAGTTGTTTAAGCCTAAACCAAAAGCTAATACTATTGAAAAATAGTGTTAGTTATGCAGTGTCAAATATTGTAAGTATAATCAGTTAGTCTTTATTACTTCAATATAAAAATCGACCATTTTTTTTGCTGTACGGCTGCAGTCAAAGTTCTCAGCTGCAAGTTGCCGGGCATTTCGCCCGATTTCGATGCAATATTCCTTTGAATCCATGCAACTGCCGATTGCCTCTGCAAATTCTTCCCGGTTATTTGCAATCAGGATGTTCTTACGGTGAGTATAAGGAATTCCTTCAGCTCCTACAGAGGTTGAGATTATAGTTTTTCCCAGCGCCATTCCCTCAATGATCTTGATCCGGATACCCCCGCCCGAGATCAGCGGGACGATCATAACGGCCTTGTCTTCCTGGTATTTAACAGAATCATCAACTTCCCCATCTACCTGCAGGGCATCATTTCCCAGTTTGCCAATCCATTCGGGCATTCTTTTTCCTGCAAGCCTGAATCTGAAACCAGGGAACCTGTTTTTAACAAATGGAAGTATATCTTTTATAAACCACTCAATCCCCTGCAGGTTGGGCATCCAATCCATTGAACCCAGATGGTAGAATACCGAAGATTCCAGGTATTGCCTCGCAGGATCGTATGATTTCAGTCCGGTTAAATCAAACCCGGTCGGAACATTGATTACAGGCTTTTGTGGGACATAGTTTAAGAAGGTCCGGGCATCACCTTCTGAAATCGCAATTATACCATCAACTTTACCGGCCATCTTTTTTTCAAACTTCGCTAGCCTGTTGGTGGCGATGAGAAGATACATTTTTACTAAAGGGTTCCTTTTATTCCTAAGGATGCGCATCCACAGGCTGTTTTCAACATTCTGGGGGCGAAGGATCACCCTTGCTTTCGAGTACTGCCGTATAGTGTCTAGGTAAACGCACATGTAGATATGCTCAAACTGGATAATGTCGAATACTTCATTTTTTAGAATCTCTTTAAGACGTAAATTATATTCATCAGAATAGAACCGCCAGACTAAATACGATTTACCGGAAAACAGGTTCAAAAAAGCCCTGATCAGGTTTATCCTCGTATCGACACGGGCAAACTCAAACCGGGTTTTCTCCCTGAATTCAAGTGGGATACAATTGTTGTCAACCCAGTTCCTTGGGGTATTGATGGCCAGTACTTTCACGCCGACACCCTGGTATATCAGCCCAAGGGCTGAGTGATAAACTGAATAGGCTCCCCCGTCATGAAGAGGAAACGGCATTTTATAACAAACCTGCAATACCTTCATTTACTGAATTCTTTACCTGGCGGTTAAACCTTAGCTCTTTTAATCCTTCAAAAATCACTATTTGTTATTCGGTGTTCGATATTAATTTCTGTGCTCTGATGAATGATGATTAATCCAATTTATCTGCAATTATGCATGATCCATGGTTCCATAACGCTCATTTCTCAACCTCTAACTTCTCCCACCCGGTTGATCGCTCATGCATGAATATGAATTTGAAAAGCATCAACATAAAATGGTAGTTTATGCGGATGATCAGAAAGAGGATGTTCCTGCTTTTCCTGATTAGTAAAACGGGAAGGAGAAATGAAAAAAACAGAATTATGGAAAGGTAACTATGAGCACGGAGTACCAGGAAAAAGCAGCAATATGTCAGCATAAGCAACACCAGAGGGATAATAAGTTTCACATACTTGAAAAAAAGGAAACGGAACAGATCATTATACTTAAGCTTCTGAATAAGTTTATTCTGTTCCATAAGGAATAACAACAATCCACGGGCAAGTCGCTGTATTCTTTCCCCTTTGTAATAGGAATCAAAATGAACATCATAGATCACTGACTCTTTATCCTGTATCAGCCGTTTATGCTGGGTCAGGGTTGAAACCACTACAAAAAGGTCATCAAACAGGATATCAGGTGGGAATTTCCTGAAAATTGATTTCCGCTGGGCATATAAAGCTCCATAAACATTCAGGGAGGAACCTGACCTACTCTCGCAAAAGGCAATGAAATTCAGGATTCGTCTGAAAAATGAACCCTTACCCTCGTGATCCGGATCCTCAAGAGTGGCCACTACGGTCCCTATTTCCGGATCATTAAAATTCTGCACCAGGTTACTGACGGATTTCTTCTTCATCTTTTGACGGCAGTCAGAAAACACAAGGATTTCATTTCGCGCAAGCCCTGCAGCCATGTTAACTGACTCAATTTTCGACATCTGCCCGGCAAAAATCAAGCAGGTAATTTTCTCGGGAAAATTGAATTCATCAAGAATACGGCAGGTATTATCTGTTGCCCCTGACGCAACAATAATTATTTCAGAACCATCAATCCATTCATCGTTGTTAAGAAATGACAGAATCTTATCCCTTAAGTAAATATCTTCCTTATAACCGGCAATCAGTATGCTGACAGGCTTAATGAACAATTCAGATTTAAGGATTGATTTCCGGAACAAAAGAGATCGGATCCAGGCAAAAACAGGATATGACAGTAATAAAAACAGAATACAATGACAGGTAACAAGCAGTAAAATGATCATATAATTAAATTTCAGTTCTTCTTCCCCGGTTTTTGCCGGAACCATAGATTAAACCTGTTAGTCATGCCCCCGCCAATAATTCTTGTCGCTGAAAATTTGACCATTGAAATGACTGAGTTCATTTTGAATCCAACAGAGCCGGGGTTGATCATTTTTTCAAACTGGCGTATAGAAGTCTCCGATTTTACTGACCACCGGTGAATTACCAGGGGGCAAGTCCGGGGATTATTCATCCGGACAATCGTCGTCAATATTGCCTTATAGCCGGCTTCGATGCTGAGTCGGAGAATCTGCCTGTTGTACATTCCATAAGGCAATGCAAAGAAATTCACCGGTTTCCCGGTCAGGGATTCAAGGAATTGTTTGGAGTAATGGAGTTCATATTCCTGTTCTTTCCGGCTTAACCGGGTCATATCTTTATGGTTTACGCCATGCGATCCGATGACTACATTTTCATTGCCCGATAACTCGATGATCTGCTCCCTGATAAGATGACTGACATTTTTCCCTGTTAAACTCAGAAAGAAGGTCACCGGAATATTATACTTTCTTATTAATGGAAATACTACTGAATAATCTGTTTCATTTCCGTCGTCTACCGTAATCGCAACTGAGAAATTATCCCTCACCGAATTACTAACCAGGGAACTCAGAGGAATTACAGGAATTTGTTTTTTTACCAGCAGATCAAGCTGCGTAACCAGCGATTCCCGGCGAACGGCATACAACTGTTCAAGTCGCGAAGTATCGGTCTCAGCGCCGGTATCAATCCTGTGGTAGTTAATAACCAAAACACGTTTCATTCGATACCTTTAGAATAGTTAAATAACTGCAACTGATGATAGTTGGGATAGATTTCAGGTTTACATAGGTTTTAAAATGCTATACCTGCATAAACGATTCAAATTACGATTTAAATTCCACCTGGAATTAACCTGGCAATAATAATAATGGTATTCCCATGGAAATTCTTCAATTATGATATTTTCGGAATATTTCTTTCATAACCCGGAAATATTTACACCTAAATATTAGTTTCAGGTGAGTTCGTTTTCAATTGGATATATTTATTGGAGAGCTTTACATGAATCTATTTTCTGTTCACAAAAGTCAGAATAATTTGAATCATCTCGTCAACTGTTGAACAAAGCAAGCTATAGGAAGGGTTCATAGCATTTTCATATGTTAAATATTTGATTTTTAAAGGTTCTCCCGATAGCTATCGGGAGGAATACGCCATGATTGATTTTACTTTCATCTCCGCCTGCCTGACTGCCGTTCAGGCAAACAGGTTTGATCTCGTCAAATATTTGACGAGCTGGCTATTTCAACTATCAAAATTGTAAAAAGAGCAACTTTCTGCTACCTTTGCCCACCTTACGATAAATCAATACTTTATTCCGGCATGGTATTCAGCAGCAGCCTGTTTATTCTTTATTTCCTTCCTGCTT
Source organism: Bacteroidales bacterium (assembly GCA_025350385.1). Lineage (GTDB taxonomy): Bacteria > Bacteroidota > Bacteroidia > Bacteroidales > UBA4417 > UBA4417. Next base: position 6,740 of record JANXXZ010000032.1, on the reverse strand, counting down.
TCCTGCTGATTTATTACCTGCTGCCGGTAAAATTCAAGAATTACTTTACATTAGTTGCCAGTATCCTCTTTTATTCCTGGGGAGCCCCCCGCTTCATATTTGTGATCCTGGGAACTACATTTATCGATTTCCACCTCGTGCAATGGATGGCTGCCACCCGCACAAAACTGCACCGGCAACTGATGTTAAGCCTCTCTGTTTCTATTAATCTCGGGCTGCTTTTCTATTTTAAATACTCCAATTTCTTTGTCGAAAACATGAACGGGGTGCTATCCGTTTTCGGGATGACCGGCATGCACTGGACAAAACTGGTGCTTCCTATCGGTATCTCGTTTTACACTTTCGAAACCATAACCTATGTAGTTGATGTTTACCGGCGTATACACAAGCCCCTTAAAAATTTCTGGGATTACCAGCTATACATTATCCTGTTTCCAAAACTGATTGCCGGCCCTATCATCCGTTATCACCAGCTGGCTGACCAGATAACTGACCGTTCGGCCAACGAGACTATTGATAATAAACTTACCGGCTTTTACCGTTTCGTTATCGGGCTGGCTAAGAAGGTTATCATAGCTAATCACATGGGGCAGCAAGCCGATGCCATTTTCGCCCTCAATTACATTCATCTTGATACCGCTACTGCCTGGATCGGAATATTAGCCTACACTTTCCAGATCTATTTCGATTTTTCCGGGTACTCTGACATGGCTATAGGCATCGCGAAAATGATAGGTTTTAAGTTTCCCGAGAACTTCAACAACCCATACATCTCTCAAAGCATCACCGAATTCTGGCGTCGATGGCATATGAGCCTGGGAGCCTGGATGCGCAATTATCTTTATATCCCATTGGGCGGGAACAGGGTAGCTTCTAAAGGCCGGTTATATTTCAACCTGTGGCTGGTTTTTCTTGCTTCGGGATTGTGGCACGGAGCCTCCTGGAGTTTCGTGGTATGGGGTGCCTATCATGGATTTTTTCTGGTAGTGGAGAGGGTATTCCTTCTCAAGATTTATGCCCGGACAGGCAAATTCCTGAGTACAGCATTCACTTTTTTCGTTGTCATCATTGGCTGGGTATTTTTCCGTATTGAGAAACTACCTGATGCATTTCAGTACCTCCACCAGATGTTCACATTCGGATCAGGCAATTCTGTGGCATTGTACAGCGGTATGTACCTGTATTTCAGCCTGGCTGCCCTGTTTGCCTTCTTTGTTTACTCGAAGTGGGGACAAAGTATTCAGGATATGGTATTCTTTAAAGAATATACAACCCGCAGGCACCTGGCAATTTCAATGGTTTCAATTCTGTTACTCATCATTTCAATAAGTTCCATAACAGCATTCGGGTTTAACCCGTTTATTTATTTCAGGTTTTAAGGATGAAAACAACCCGGTATATCCTGTTCACTGTGCTGATGTTGCTGCTGATATTACCGGCAGTCCAGCGGTTTGCAGGATTCATCCGTGAAAGCCCGCTAAAAGGCGCGATCACCCTCCCTGAGAAACCTGTCCTGAATTCAAAATCCTGGTTTGATGGTAGTTTCCAGGAGAACTATGATCCATACCTGGAGCAGACAGTCGGCTTCAGGCCAACCCTAATACGCATCAATAACCAGATAGCCTTCTCTGTATTCGATACAGCACTGGCTAACGGGGTAATAATAGGCAAAAACAATTATCTCTATGAGAACAATTATGTCAAAGCATATGAAGGAGTCGACTTTGTCGGGTACAAGGAGATAAATGAGCAGGTTGCCAAGGCTAAGATTATCCAGCGCAAACTGGAAGAGAACGGGCAGCACTTCCTGATTGTTTTCGCCCCCGGCAAAGGGTCTTATTTCCCTGAATATATCCCTGAAAAGTATCGTGTAAAAAACCGGGGTATCACAAACTACGATTGCTATGCCAGTCGTTTTCTCCAGGAAGGCATACCGTTTATTGATTTTAACCGCTGGTTTATCCAGATGAAGGATACTTCAAGATATCCGCTGTATTCTAAAACCGGCATACACTGGAGCCTTTACGGAGTAGCCCTTTCGGTTGATTCGCTCGTGAGATACATGGAAAAAATGGCTGGAATCGACATGGTAGATTTTAGCTGGGACGGTATTGAAGTTTCATCGGATCCGCGCGATACCGATAATGATATTGCCAATGGAATGAACCTCCTCTTTCCAATCAAAACCGGCGAAATGGCCTACCCTAACATCAGGTTCAATGATCCACCGGGAAAGACAAGGCCGGATGTACTCGTTATTGGCGACAGCTATTACTGGAATATTATGGGATCAGGAATCGCATCACGATTGTTTGGGGATAATAATTTCTGGTTCTATAACCGGGAGGCACATAACCCTAAATGGCGAGAACCGAAAAAGGTTAGTGATCTGAATATTCTTGATGAAATTAAAAAACAGCAGTTTGTGATTCTCCTGTTTACGGATGCTAATTTGTACAAATTCCCTTGTGGTTTTTTTAACGATGTAACTGACGCCTGGGAGCATCCGGAGCAATCAATCGCGATTAGTCCCGAGGTGAAGGAGAAACGGATTAAGGAAATCATTGCGGATATGCGAAAAAGCAAGGAAACGGTTGAAATGATCCGACAGAAAGCAATTAAAAAGAAAATCAGCTTTGAAGAGATGCTCAGGCTTGATGCAAATTGGATTTTGGAGCAAAACAAATCAAAATAATCAATAATATCGCATTATTAATACCTGTTTACCAATGCGTAAGTTTTTTCTCAATTTAGTGCTGATTGTCCTGCCGGCGACATTCCTGATCATTGGCCTGAGCTTTCACCGGACCTGGTTCAGCGGAGATCCGGAGTATGCATACCTGCTCAACGGGATTAATATTGCAACCCTTCATCCGGTCGGTCATACTGATAATCCCGGTACGCCGGCACAGATTTATAGTGCCGTGGTACTCCGGATAGCACACTGCGTGAATTTCAGTGACAAAAATGACCTGCAGACGGATGTCCTCAGTAACCCGGATGCTTATGTGGAACTTGAAAGAAAAGTATCGGTCATTCTCAATGCAATGATGATGCTTTTTCTGGGGCTCTTTTCGTTAATTATTCTTCGTAATGTCTGGTATAGCCTGGTGCTGCAATCCACGATGTTCCTATCGTCAAACCTGCTCGAGATAGCTTTTACCAAAGTTTCACCGGAGCCGGTGTTAATTTTCACCGTGATGCTCCTGGTGTCGATTGTTATCAAATATTACACTGATTATGAAAAGGATAAAAAGCTCTATCCCTGGATCTTTGGACTGCTAACCGGGTTTGGACTGGCAACCAAGGCCACATTCCTGCCACTGGCTGTCCTTCCATTCATCCTGCTAAAAGGCAAAAAATTTAAACGCAACTACCTTGCAGCTATTATCCCTTCTTTTATTCTTTTTACTGCCCCGGCAATTCCCGAATATCCTCATATGGCAAAATGGTTTCTCGGCCTTTCAACCCATACAGGAACTTACGGTCAGGGGGCATCGGGAATAATTGATTTTGGAACCTATTTCAGCAGCTTACATGCAATCGCCACAAATAATCCGGCATTACTGTTATCACTTATTATCGCGGTTATAGTACCGGCTGTTTTCTTCCTGACGGGTAAGATCCGCAGCTGGTCAGCATCATTACCGATGAAGTTCATGACAAGTCTGGCGGCAGTTCAACTGTTAGGTATCCTCATGGTGGCTAAACATTACCATGCAAATCATTATCTCATCCCCCTGATAAGTCTTTCAGGAGCCATTTGGGTATTTGCGATTCTTCTGATTAAGGAACAATCAGGAAACAGCAGGGTTGCAATGAATAAATTTCTGGCGCCTGCTGTGTTGGTTCTGTTTATTATCATGGGTTTCTCCAACCGGAAATACCTGCAGGAAGCCAATCATGGCTATATAATCACGAACGAAGAATATACACAAGTCAGGAATCGCCTTGATACCGAATTTGCCGGCTATGTGAAGGCATATTACTACCCGATCACAATCAATCCTTATAGCGCATTAAGATGGGGTAGCGTATATTCAAGGCAATTACACCTTGATGCATTACGCTCAATTTACCCGGAAGGATTGTTTTACGATTTTCGCATAAACAGCTTCCAGGTTTGGGAGACTCCCTTGCCGGTAACGGATCTGGTAACCGATTATGGCGGAAAAATACTTTTGGTTGGAGGTCCTATGACGGCTGAAGAGCGAAAATCAGTTGAAAAAGGGGGACTTTCGATCACACAAATCTACCTTGGACGCGCCCAGGCTATTTACCAGGTAGATACTGCCAAATCATTATTATTCAACGAATTAAAACAAAAACCTCTTTGGAGTATAACCTGTAATGCAGATACCCTGAGCAGTGATGGCAAATGGTTCAAAGCGGGAAATTTTAGATTTGCGAATAACAACAATCAATCCGGCGAAGCAGCCCGTTCGGGACAATATTCAGTCAAACTTCCATATCGTGATTCATATGCAATGGCCATTGAACTCGATAGCATTAAACCCGGGCAAAAATACCGTTTTACTGCATGGAGAAAAGGAGGCGAAAGGAAAGCCTTTTTGGTTGCAACTTCTCCAAAAAGTGAAGAATTCTACATTCAGAATAGCGAATACCTGAAGGTTGATGATAAAGGATGGAAAAAAGTTTCGCTTGATATTACCATTCCTGAAAATTATTCTTCTCAAACCTTTAAAGTCTACATATGGAACAGTGGTGATTCCCAGGTTTTTTTCGATGATTTTACGCTGAACCGTTATCACTAAAGCGATTCCATTATATTTGCATAACCTAATTTAATTAGTAAATAAGCACTGAAAACCAAATGATTGACGGAAGAAAAATAATCATAGTATTGCCGGCATACAATGCCGAACAGACCCTGGAGAAAACCTATGGCGAAATTCCATTTGATATTGTTGACGAGGTAGTACTGGTTGATGACCGGAGCCGCGACAATACTGTGGAGAAAGCCCGGACTATAGGAATCAACCATGTAATTCAGCACGAAGAGAATAAAGGATACGGCGGAAACCAGAAAACCTGTTACGATAAGGCCCTGGAACTGGGCGGCGACATCGTTATCATGCTCCACCCCGATTACCAGTATACTCCAAAACTGATCCACAGTATGGCGTACCTGATTGCCAATGGCGTTTATCCGGTGGTCCTGGGATCTCGTATCTTAGGAAACGGTGCACTTAAAGGAGGCATGCCACTTATAAAATACATTTCAAATCGCGGGCTCACCTTCATCCAGAATATCCTGATAAATCAAAAATTATCAGAATATCATACCGGCTATCGTGCATTCTCCCGCGAAGTTCTCGAAGCCATCGACTACCATGCTAATAGCGATGATTTTGTTTTCGACAACCAGATGATGTCGCAGATCATTTATGCCGGATTTCCTGTTGCTGAAATTACCTGCCCTACAAAGTATTTCGAAGAAGCTTCCTCAATAAACCTGAGCCGGAGTACAATTTATGCTATCGGTGTACTTAAGACATCGATGGTGCACTTTCTGAATAAAATGGGCGTGATGAAAACAGCCCGGTACAGGAAAATGAAGTAATAGGCTCAAACCAGGTATTACTAATCAGCCCGATTTTTACCCGGAGACTGCCAAAGTCTGGTTTCCGGCCTGGTTTCAACTAACAATCCTTCCAATAACTATAAATGTCGCTGCATTTTATACTCGTAAGTCCGGCGGTTCCCGCCAATGTAGGAGCGGCTGCCCGGGCAATGAAAACGATGGGATTTTATCGGCTGCGCCTGGTTAATCCCTGCGATCACCTGTGCATGGAGGCAAGGATGCTGGCTCACGGATCAAATGAGGTTCTGGAAAAAGCCAGGGTGTATGCTACGCTTGCCGAAGCAACAGCTGATATTGATTTTGTCATAGGAACTACCTCAAGGCGCCGTACCCTCCGTAATCTTTATATACCGGTGGAAAATCTTCCTGCACTAATAACCGGTAAGGGGAAATCTGTTAAGGAAATCGGCCTGGTTTTCGGCAGTGAGGAAAGTGGCCTAAGCAACGAGAATGCAAAACTCTGTCATATCCTTTCTACCATTTCCATGGCGGTCAAATACCCCTCGTTAAACCTGTCGCAGGCTGTCATGATATATTCCTACAATCTCTCCGTTTTAGCCGGTAAAAAATTGTACAGGAATAGCGGCAGAAAAAATCTCGAAAGCTGGCTTATCCTTAAAAACAAAACGGAGCAGCTTTTCGATTATCTTAAAATAAAAGAAGGTGACCTTTCGCGCCACAAGTTATTGGAACGTATGGCTTTGCTGGATGAAAGTGATGTTTTTCTCCTTCACTCGATCGTAGCAAGGCTGTTGCCTAAAAAATCTTAGTCAAAAGAGATCTGTTATCAGTTATTGGTTATCAGTTATCACGTGTTTAATATTTCTGATGAAAAATTCGATATATCTCTCTTCATTTTCAAATTTTCCAATTATCCCATTTTCCAATTATCTCATTGCCTAATTGTATCATTTCCTAATTGTCCCGATCGCCAGGCAGCTCCCAATCTCCTTCTCAAAACAGCCTCTTCGCCAATAATTGCTACCTTTGCATCTTAAATCGGAACGGAATAATGAGAAAACATGTCGACTTCCTGGTTGTCGGAACCGGAATTGCGGGATTGACATTTGCAATAAAAGCAGCCAGCCATGGTAAAGTTTGTATTGTAACAAAAAGCAAAGCTGAAGAAACAGCT
>JANXXZ010000583.1 GCA_025350385.1 Bacteroidales bacterium | reverse complement strand
ACCATCTGGCTTGAATCGGAACCCGGGCAAGGCTCAGTGTTTCACTTTTCTATTCCTTACAGGAAACCTCATTACAGTCCCGAACAACAGTTAAGTATTGATACTACCTTTAACTGGAAAGGAAAAACGATTCTTATAGCCGAGGATGTCGATCAGAATTACATCCTGATGGAAGCCGTATTACGCTTCACACAGGTTACTTTACTCCATGCCTCAAATGGCCAGCAAGCAATTGATATGGTGCTTGAAATACCAGGAATCAACCTGATACTCATGGATATTCAACTTCCGGTAAAAACCGGTTATGAAGCTATTCAAGAGATCAGGCAGGTCAAACCTGACATACCGGTTATTAGTTTTACAGCTTATGCGCTACCACGCGAACGTGAAAAAAGCTTAGAGGCAGGCTGTGTGGATTTTATGAATAAACCAATTAAACCTGATCGCTTGCTCAGCGTGATTGGCAAATATATTTAGGCGCCTGGAAGGGAAAGTCACCAAATAAAACCAGATGTCAAAACGTAATCCTAGAGGAGTATGATTCCGGATTCACTAATCTTGAATCATATTCCGCCAATCAGATCACTATTTTCCAGGTAGGTCTTATTTTTTAGGTAGGTCTTATTTTTTAGGGCTGTAATAACACCTTTTAGGTGATTCCAGTTTCCCGGCCTGAACCAGGTTCTTTATTGCTTTTTCTACTTCTTTCTTCTCAATGCCTGCTTTATCGGCAATCTCACCTGCTTTCATGGGTTCGCCAGTGATGACAAGTGTATTGATAACAATTTCGCTGAAGTCCATAGTATTTCTTTTTTGAAGTTATTTACTTTAAGGTAAGTGATCTGCAATAGAAAAATCACAACCAATGTAAGAGTGCCTAGAGTACTTAAAGTTTGAAGTGCCTAAAGTCGCGCCGTAGTCGAATAATGGTAATTTATTTCAAACTTTTTTGTATTCCATGAACTTTAGGTACTCTAGCACTTTAAATACTTTAAGCACTTTAAGTACTTCAGGCACTTACTTTTAATCAAGCAAATGCACAACCAGCCCGCTGCGTAATTTAGGTTCGAACCAGGTAGTTTTCGGTGGCATGATATTTCCAGTGTCGGCTATGTCAATCAGTTGTTTCATTGAAACCGGGTAAAGTGCAAAAGCCGCTTTCATTTCACCGCTGTCCACATGTTTTTTTAGTTCACCAAGGCCTCGTATTCCCCCGACAAAATCAATGCGTTTAGAGGTCCGAAGGTCTTTTATATCGAGTATAGGATCAAGAATAAGATTTGAAAGGATAGTAACATCCAGTACGCCAATAGGATCACTATCAGTATAAGCGCCTGGTTTTGCAGTAAGAGAATACCATTCACCTCCCAGGTACATACTGAAGTTGTGTAAGCAGCATGGTTTGTATATTTCATTTCCTTTCTTATCCACAATGAAGACCTCATTGAGTTTGCATATGAAATCAGTGATGTTTAAACCATTGAGATCCATTACCAGTCGGTTGTAATCAATAATTTTCAATTGGTTATCAGGAAAAAGTACTGACATAAAGTAATTATACTCTTCCTGGCCGGTATGATCTGGATTGAATTTGCGTTTTTCGAGGCCAACCCTGGCTGCGGCAGCAGTACGATGGTGTCCGTCGGCTACATACAAACTGGGTATTTCATTTTTAAACAGTTCCACCAATCGGGCAATAACAGCTTTGTCATCAATTACCCAGAAATGATGACCGAAGCCTTCGTCAGCAACAAAATTATTAACGGGGGCATGTTTCTTAACAAATTCCGATACGATGGCATCAACTTCAGGATGAGCTGGGTACGAAAAGAAGACAGGCTCCACATTAGCGTTTGTAATCTTTACATGGATCATCCGGTCGTCTTCCTTATCCTTACGGGTAAGTTCATGTTTCTTTATGTGATTATTGAAATAGTCGTCGATATGAGTACATCCAACAATTCCGTATTGCGTCCTGCCTTCCATTGTTTGTGCATAGATGTAAAGATTATCTTCCGAATCCTGCACCAGCCATCCATTCTTGCGGAACTTACTGAAGTTTTCCACCACTTTGTCATAAACTTCCTGTCCGTGTTCATCAATCCCCCGCGGAAGGTCGATTTCAGCTTTAGTTACATGCAGCAACGAATATGGATTGCCATCGGCTTCAATACGGGCTTCGTCGGAATTGAGCACATCATAAGGTCTTGAAGCTAGTTGTTTTACCAGGTTAACCGGTGGGCGCAATCCCCTGAATGCTTTGAGTATTGACATAGTTGCGGTTCGTTTTACGCACGCCGAAAAGCGGGCTGATTAGTGATTAGATGTGAAAACTAAATTGAAATTGAAATTGGTTGCAAAATAACAAAAACCGGCACTATATAAAAAGTGCCGGAGTATTTTTCTTTTTAGCCTGACAGCAGGCTGTTAAGACTCATTAAATGTGTTTTAAAAGACCGATTGCGAATAAATCAATCATCATCAGTGTCAGTAATTCCGGCTGATCGTTGCAGGGAACCGATCAACGCCCCCAGCATTTTAGTCATTTCCATTAACTGATGCCTTGATTCTTCCTGTTCAGTTTCATTGATAAAATGCTGTTTCCCTGCAAGGGAGGTATGAACAACGCATTCGCGGACAGAACTTTTTGCCATTTTCAGGTAATAGATAAACTGGCTTTTGTTGCGTGCTGATCCTTCGGCTATATGAAGAGCTATTGCCTGTGCCGAGTCAAAAAATCGCTTCGATAAAGCTGAACTTCCATTTTCGGAAAACGTATTTGCTTTTCTATAAACCCAATCAATATAGTCGAGAGCTTTGTGATATACTCTAAGGTCTTCGAACCGAAAGAAAGTGGTAGTTTTGTCAAGATCAGTCTCCATGTTGATGTGAATTTAAGGTTAGATGGGTTTTTGGTGGTTTTTTGATGGGTTTTCGATGATAAATGATCACTTATATGGAAGCATTCCCAAAATTAACAGGCTAATATAAGTAAAAATTTAACTATTTCAGTAAGGTAGATTAATAACTCGCAATTTTTTATCAAAAAATCGAACTATTTTTAAAAATTGCGTATTTCTTTTCAGAAAACTATCAAGAAATTGCGATTTAAACCAACCTTGACTAAATCGAACTCTGTGTTGTTCATCGATAAGGCAGAAACCAGGAAAAAACCTATTTATTGACCTGGAAGGTCTTGTCTCCTGTTTTGAAAAATGAAACAATCTGTCGCGCTGCAGCCAATCCTGCATTGTTGTTAGCTTCTGAGGTCTGGGCACCAATTTTTTTGGGGGTAAAGAAGAACCTGCCGGAGAATTTCTCGGCTATCAATGACTTATTATCAGGTTCAACATCCGAAACATATTTAAAATCAGGCCGTTCAGTGAACATTTGAGTCAATCCTTCTTCATCCACAACTTCCTTGCGTGCCGTATTTATTAAAGTAGCTCCTTTAGGCATCTTTGAAAGCAGTTCAAAATTGATTGATTTCTTGGTCTGGGCATTTGCCGGCATATGCAAGGAAACATATTGACAGGTAGTGTATAGTTCAGGAGCATCCGCAACAGGTTTAATTCCTTCGGCTTCCATTTTTTCCTTTGCTACGAAAGGATCGAAAGCATATACATCCATTCCAAACCCCTTGGCTATGGTTGCAACTGCCTTCCCGACATATCCGTAAGCATGAAGACCCAATTTCTTGCCTTTGAGCTCTGATCCTGAAGTACCATTAAAATTATTTCGGGCAGCCAAAACCATCATTCCGATAGCAAGTTCGGCGACAGCATTTGAATTCTGGCCCGGAGTATTCATTGCCACAACTCCATGTTGAGTTGCAGTTTCAAGGTCAATGTTATCGTACCCGGCACCGGCACGAACTACAATTTTTAATTGTTTGGCTGCATCCATTACATCTTTATCTACAATATCAGAACGGATAATAATAGCATCAGCATCGGCTGCTGCGGCCATCAGTTCGGATTTTAGGGTGTAATTTTCGAGCAGGGCCATCTCGTATCCGGCTTTCTCAATAATTTGCCTGATTCCTTCTACTGCTGCTTTGGCGAAAGGTTTCTCTGTGGCAACTAATATCTTGTTCATCTTTATTTAGTTTTTTGTTTAGGTTATAATAACGTTATCAGCAGGAAGACTAATTTGTAAAAGAATTATTGCCTTTTAGATTGTATTATTCAGGTAATTTCCCGATTTTTTTTAACCGATCTGCATCTAACTTGTAAAAGTCTGAATTTCTTCAAATAAAAAAAAGCCGGAGTAACTGATTCAGTTGCCCCGGCCATGTATTTCAAATTATGCGTTTCCCAGCTCAAAGTCTTTCATGCAATCAATAAGGGCTTGCACACTTTCAACCGGAAGAGCATTATAGGTAGAAGCCCTGAAGCCTCCTACTGAACGGTGGCCTTTGATTCCAACCATTCCATGCAACTTGGCAAATTCCATGAATGCATCTTCTTTGTCCTTGTATTGATCTTTCATTACAAAGCAGATATTCATAATTGAACGGGCATCTTTATTGGCAGTACCTGTAAACATTTTACTGTTGTCGATTGCATCGTAAAGCAGCTTGGCTTTTGCCCGATCCATTTCTTCCATTTTTTTAACCCCACCCATTTCCTTAACCCACTTCAGGGTTTCTTTCATGACAAAAATACTTATACAGGGAGGTGTATTGAACATGGAACCTTCCTTGATATGGATGCGATAATCAAGCATAGACGGGATATTACGGTCAACTTTCCCCAGTACATCTTCCCGGACAATTACGAAGGTAACGCCTGCGGGTCCGGCATTTTTCTGGGCGCCACCATAAATCATTGCATACTTTGATACATCAACCTGGCGGCTGAAAATATCGCTTGACATATCAGCAATCAATGGAACTGGGCTGTTGAAATCTTCACGGATCTCGGTACCGTATATAGTATTATTAGTTGTAATGTGGAAATAATCGGCATCAGCAGGAATTTCCCAGCCTTTAGGTATGTATGTAAAATTCTTATCCGATGATGTACCTACGACAACCACTTCACCAAAAAATTTGGCTTCCTTTATGGCTTTTTTAGCCCAAACACCCGTTTCGAGGTAAGCTGCCTTTTTATTCAGCAAATTGAAAGGAACCATGCAGAACTGTAAACTTGCTCCGCCACCAAGGAAAAGTACCTGGTATCCTTCAGGTATGTTCAATAATTCTTTGAACAGAGCGACGGTTTCGTCCATAACAGCCTGGAATTCCTTGCTGCGATGCGAAATCTCAAGAATCGACATTCCGATTCCATTGAAATCAAGAACGGCTTTAGCCGTATTTTCCAGGGCAATGCGTGGTAAGATACAAGGGCCAGCATTAAAATTGTGCTTTTTCATAAAAAGGAGGGATTAGTTATTTTCTGTAAGCGATAATTATTCTGTAGTTCAATTAGTGTGAAAGTACTTTCAACTAAATAAATTAACCATCTATTATTTTACAAAGCTATAAAAGAATTGTAGAATTCGCCACAAATATTTTGCACTTTTCTATGGAAAATAATCCCCGTTATATGCTGAAATCAGTATATTCAGAAAAATAATAACGACTCTGCATGCTTTGTGACAAGAACTGAACTGTGAAAAAATACAATACAGGTTCATTCCGGAATATTTCCTGATTTCCCCGATCCCTGAAATCTAATTAAAATTCAATAACGATTTATAATTGAAAGGAAAGCATAGATGATCAATACCGATTATTGAATGATACAAAAATGCACTCCTGATGCATTTAAAAATGAAAGGTATTATTTAGTGACCGGAGAATTCGTAACCTCAACATCTTCAACAAACGTCCAGAATCCATCCCTGAAAATGAATGCATCGTACGTATCACCGGCGGGCACGTAGTATTTCCTTATTCCTTTCATCGATGGATCCATAGGAATGAGTCGATCGGTTACAATCATCCAGGCTTTCTTTCTCTTTACTTTATTTCCCTTCGGAATCAGCATGGTCTGATAATCATAGCGAAGCAAAGCATTGGCCTTTTCTGCATATTCGATAAGTACCCTGTTCTTTACACCCTCAGCAGTCTTAAATACAGGACTGCCAAAAGAAGGATTTCCTTTATCATCCAATGTTAGCACATCAATCAGCTTATAGTTGGATGCCGCATCGTGTCCATCCCAGCCAAGTAATGTGTAATAATCAATTTTTGAATAACTTACCTTAATGATTTTAAAATAAACAGCACCATACCATTTTTCGGCCGGGAGTTTCAGATTCTGCCATCCCTGAATTTCATAGCTTTTTCCCTGTAAAGGAAACAATTCACCTCCGTTAATTTCAAAGAAACCATAGTATTGGTAGCTTCCATTTTTCAGTGGAATGTTCCAGCTTGTGATCCGGATTTTATTATCCTCCGATTTCAGGCGGGAAATATCTTTCACCGAATCGAACGGATACTTAAATGCTCCTGGCAATGAAAGCACCAGCCTGAACTTCTGAAAGAAAATAGAGTTTGCAGCAATGCGGGATGAATCATCTTTGCATACCCAGATTCGCTTTTCCAGTTTCACCAGCGTGTCTTCATAAGCTCTGAATGGTATCGAATCCTGTTTAATTGCCCGGAAATAGAAACATCCGATGAGAATAAACAGTGTGGAACTAAATCTATTTATCATGGGTTTTAATACGAATTAACTGAACCAGGAACGCAAAAGTAATTTATATCCGTTAATTTCGCCGGTAATAAAGGAAGCTTGCTTTATCAGGCTGATATTTAACCGAATGAAACCATGACTGAAATACTTGCACTGCCTGAACGAATTGATGCTTTTTCCAGACTTGGAATCCTGCTTTCGGCAGTATATAACATTGAGAACTTTCAGAATATTGAGCCTTCATTCAAACCGGCAATTGATTCGTTCCGTATTGAGATGGAGACTGCTTCAAGACAAAATCAATGGTTTACTCATGAAAACCTCCGTTTTTGCATTTCCGCCTGGGCAGAAGCAATGACCAACGAAAAACTTAACAAATGGATCAAACCTTACCGGGAAGAATTAATAGCTCAAGGCCAGGCTCATCATGTAGCTGTAATTATGGCAGGCAATATTCCATTGGTGGGATTTCATGATTTCATTTGTACCCTGATGTCAGGAAATTATTTTATCGGAAAACTTTCAAGAGATGACAACAGGCTTTTACCGGCTTTATCATTCCTTTTAGGTTGTATAGAGCCCCGGTTTAAAAAATTTATCACCTTTACAGAGGGGAAAATAATCGGTTTTAATGCCGTAATCGCGACCGGGAGTAACAATACTTCCAGGTATTTCGATTATTATTTTGCACACTATCCGCACATCATCCGCAGGAATCGTAACGGGATAGCAATTATTACAGGCGATGAAAACAAGGAGGAAATAGAAGCTTTGGGCAGAGATATTTGCCTCTATTTCGGGTTGGGTTGCAGGAGTATATCAAAAGTGTTTTTACCGGCAGGTTATGATCCCGCCAGGCTTTTTGAAACCACTAAGGCATTTAGGAAATGGTTGTTCGACCATTTTAAGTATATGAATAACTATACTTACAATAGAACTATTTTTCAGATGAATTTACAACCGTTTTTAGACAACGGAGTATTGTTGCTGGTTCAAAGTGAAGCATACTCCTCACCTATTTCGGTAATTAATTATGAGTTTTATTCTGACATGGCTTCACTCACTAACACATTAATAGCTGATCATAACAAGATACAATGCATAGCCGCAAAGGTTGATTTTGGAACTCCGAAGGTTGCTCCCGGCACTACACAACTGCCTGAACTTTGGGACTATGCTGATGGTGAGGATACAATGAAATTCCTGCTCAGTTTGTAGTTGAAATTTATCAAATTAAGGAAACAACGCTCTTAAAATAAAATATCGGCCAATATTTGTTTCTATTGAAAAAAAATATAATTTTGCAGCCCTGAATTAAAGACGGAAAGCAAAATGAGAAAAGACATCCATCCTAAGGAATACCGACAGGTAGTATTTAAAGATATATCGAACGATCATATGTTCATGACACGTTCGACAGTTGCCACAAGGGAAACTATCGTGTGGGAAGATGGTAAGGAATACCCTCTTGTGAAACTCGAAATTTCCAACACATCTCACCCTTTTTATACCGGTAAAATCAAGCTGGTTGATACTGCAGGTCGTGTTGACAAATTCCGACAGAAATTTGAAAAAACTCAGCAGATGAAGAATAAGGCCAAATAATCGGGCATCATAACTATTTTATAAGCTGCCTTAAAGGTGGCTTTTTTTTTGCCTCTCCTTTCCAGTTTGTATATCTTTTCAATAAAACTGACTTAACTATGCATACATTTACTTTGCCTTTCAAGACGGACAGTATTGGCATGAACTTACGCCGCATTGGCTTGTTATCAATGTGTGGCACGATTCTTGACCTGTCAGATGCCGTCCTGTTTTGCGAAGGACAATGTCAATATGACATTTCATTTATTAACCTAGTATGAAAATCATAATACTGCCACATGTCAAATTTACTTGATGACGAAACCGATTTCATCCCTTTACTTTCAGCCGAAGACGAGGAATTGATTAATGCTGAAGAAGTACCTTCGGAATTGCCTATTTTACCTTTGCGCAATACAGTTTTATTCCCTGGAGTTGTAATCCCGATTACAGTCGGACGTGACAAATCAATCCGGCTTATAAAGGATTATTACAAAGGAGGAAGGATCATCGGGGTGGTGGCGCAGAAAGATCCGGAAACAGAAGATCCTGCATTTGAAGATCTGAACCGTATAGGCACTGTTGCATACATTATTAAGATATTACAGATGCCCGACGGTAATACAACCGCTATAATCCAGGGCAAGAAAAGGTTCGAACTCGGAACGCTGTTACAAACTGATCCCTACTTTATGGCTTCAGTGAGCGGGTTTGATAATCCTACAACCGTTGATTTAAAAGATAAAAGCTTTGAAGCATTGATTGCTTCCATTAAAGACCTTTCGATCCAGATCATTAATCAATCACCTAACCTTCCAAGCGAAGCGGCTTTTGCGATAAAAAACATTGACAGCCCCGTGTTTCTGGTAAATTTCGTTGCATCCAACCTGAATGTTGAACTGCCCGAAAAACAAAACCTGCTTGCCATTAAGAACCTGGAGCAGAGGGCAAATGTTGTTCTTACGCTGCTCAGCAAAGATCTGCAGATGCTGGAACTTAAAAACCAGATCCAGAATAAGGTTAAAGTGGATATGGATAAACAGCAACGTGATTACCTGCTGAACCAGCAACTCCGACTGATCCAGGAAGAACTCGGAAACAACCCGAATGAACAACAGATCAATGATATTAAAGCAAAGGCTGCCGAAAAGAAATGGCCTGAAAATGCAGCAAAGGTATTTGAGAAGGAACTGAACAAGATCAGCCGTATGAATCCTGCTGCTATGGAATATTCCATCCAGCTGAATTACCTTGAAGTAATGGTGGATCTTCCTTGGGAGTCTTTTACCGAAGATAATTTCGACCTGAAACACGCTCAAAAGGTTCTCGATCATGATCATTACGGGATGGAAAAAATCAAAGAGCGAATCATTGAATACCTGGCAGTTCTGAAGTTAAAAGGCGACATGAAATCGCCGATTCTTTGCCTGGTAGGCCCACCCGGAGTCGGGAAGACTTCGTTGGGGAAATCCATTTCGAAAGCGCTTGAACGCAGTTATATCCGTATGTCGCTGGGTGGATTGCATGACGAAGCTGAAATCCGCGGGCATCGCCGTACCTATATTGGTGCAATGCCTGGTCGTATTATCCAGAGCATCAGGAAAGCAAAATATTCAAACCCGGTATTTGTTTTGGATGAAATTGATAAGGTTTCCGGAATGACTGTAAATGGCGATCCTTCAGCAGCATTGCTAGAGGTTCTTGACCCGGAACAGAATATTGCTTTCTACGACAATTTCATGGAAATAGAATATGATCTTTCAAAGGTTATGTTCATTGCTACAGCTAATAACTTAAGCACCGTTCACCCTGCACTTCGTGACCGCATGGAAATCATTGACCTGAGCGGATACCTGCTTGAAGAAAAAATTGAAATTGCAAAGAGACACCTTATTCCAAAACAGCTGAAAGAGCATGGAATGGATCCCAAAACTATTTCTTTTCCAAAACTGACCTTGCAGCACCTCATTGAGGACTATACCCGTGAATCAGGAGTCAGGTTACTGGAAAAGACGATTGCGAAAGTAATCCGCAGCCGTGCCCGTTTTGTTGCCATGGGTGTACAAATCAGCGCAACGCTTACACCTGCTGATCTACAGAAAATACTCGGGAATGCCATGTTCCAGCAGGAGAAGAGCTTTACCAACAAGGTGGCAGGCGTAGTTACAGGCCTTGCATGGACTGCTGTCGGGGGTGAAATATTATTTGTTGAAGTCAGCCTGAGCCCGGGTAAAGGAATACTTACAATTACCGGGAACCTGGGTGATGTAATGAAGGAATCAGCTACCCTGGCTTATGAGTACCTAAAATCGCATGCATCCCTGCTCAATATTCCAATTTCAGTGTTTGAAAAATGGAATGTACATATACATGTTCCTGAAGGTGCAACACCCAAGGACGGACCTTCGGCAGGTATTACCATGTTTACAGCCCTGGCTTCAGCTTTTACCCAACGCAAAGTGAGAAACAAGATAGCCATGACCGGCGAAATTACCTTACGCGGACGTGTACTGCCTGTTGGCGGAATAAAAGAAAAGATTCTTGCCGCAAAGCGCGCCAGGATCACTGATATCATCCTTTCGGAAGATAACCGAAAGGATATTGAAGAAATTAAACAGGAATACATCAAAGGCGTAAACTTCCACTATATAGCTGAAATGATTGAAGTGATTAACCTCGCGCTTACAAAGGAAAAGGTGGATAACCCGATTTCACTGAATTAGAATTACGATTAAAAAAAATCTTGGTGAGTAACCGGGATTTTTTTTGATAGGAAAGAAACTGAATTAGTTACTTTTTAAAAGCTTTATAGTTTCTGAAATATTGCCTGATTCAAAATGAAGAAAATACAAGCCCGGTTGCAGGCTGTTTCCATCAATTGTAAGTGTATGGGAACCGGCGGATTGTTTTTCATTTGCCAGTTCGCTTATTTTCCTGCCTAGTTGGTCGTATAAGTAGATTTTTACATTCCCTGAAGAATTCAGGCGGTAATTCACTGTTGCAGATGTGATGAACGGGTCCGGGGCAATACTAATAATATGATTAGCTGATGTTTCAAATTCTTCATTTCCTACAATAGTGCTCCCCTCCTTCAGCACAATCTGGTGGTTGGGATCAAAAACAAGATTCGTAGGTTGTTTATCAAATTCGAAGGCGTAAATCTGGCTGTTGTAACTGTTAAAGACCTTTACAATGGTATCTGACAGATCCATGAAATTGATTTCCAACTCTAAAGGCATCTGCCAGTAGATAGGCGCTAATGCCGATTGTTTTGCAGTAAACATAACCTGCCATTTACCATTGTCCAGGTGCTTGATTGCATAAACATTCTTGTAGTTCGGGTGATTGGGGGCGTAAATCCACTCATCAAAGAACCAATTCAGATCCTGGCCCGAAACCTCTTCCATCTTGTCCCTGAAGTCAGGTATGGTGGCAGATTTGTATTTAAAATTTACCGTATCGGTTGCATAAGCCTTCATGCCGGAAAAAAACAAACTATCGCCAAGTACATACCTTAACTGGTGGAGTACACAGCTTCCCTTTTCATATGTAATAGCGAAATTGAAGAGGATGTTAACATCAGGTGTGTTGATAGCCCAATCGGGGTCCGAAATAGCCCAGCCGGGATTTTGAGAAAGATAGGTACCTGCATTATTTATTATCTCATCCTTATATGCTGAATACCCTCCTGTATGTTCGGTCCAGTGTGCCTCTGTCCAGGTAGCAAACCCTTCATTCAGGAAAATATCAGCCCAGGTGCCACAGGTAACCATATCGCCAAACCACTGGTGGGCGAATTCATGTGCCACAAGCGATTCGTACCAGCAACCAGGGCAAAGGCTGGTAAGGGTCTGGTTTTCCATTCCACCCCAAACGAACTGGTTATTCAATGTTGCAAAGCCGTTTTTCTCAAACGGATGATCTCCGAATTGCCCGGAATAAAAAGTAGTCATGTCACCTATGATGCTTTCAATATAGGTTGGGTCTTCATTTGAATTATGATAGAAACGGATAGGGACTACTTCTGAAGTGTTCGGATTTGTCCAATTCACAACATCCAGCTGGTAATTCACCTTGGAGGTAATAACAGTGAGGTATGTGGCTACCGGATCGCGGCTGATCCAATGATAGGTGATTGAATTCGCATCTACAATTGAATCCTGTAGCCGGCCGTTTGAACCAAGTTTTACATTCAGGGGTACTTTAGCCGTTATATCAACTGTTGCCTTATCGCTGGGACTATCATAACAAGGAAACCATTTACGTGCGCCTTCCGGCTCGCAATCGGTAAAAAAGAAACCATTTGAGGTATAAACTGCACCATCATTTATATTATTATGCCTGTAATAAAGCTGAACCTGGGTAATTTCTCCGGGAAGATAGGTTCTATCCAGGTTTACGGTCAGCAAATCCGAAACATGGCTGAAACCAGTTCCTGCAAGTTTTACTGAATCAATCACAAGTGATGCGTTCACCGCGTTCAGCACAATAGCATTCAATGCTGTATCAATCTGGAACTTGATGATAAGATTCGCGCTGAAACTTGCCGGGTAAGGCGAAGTATAATTATTCATCAGGTTGATATTCATCGTATAATTCAGCACATCATAACTATGCTTTGGCGAATTAGGTGAGGCAAGGCTTAGATCATTCAACTGTCCTTGTTTCATCTTTTTCATTGAACAATACTCGGAACCTTTCATATTCAATGGTTGCTGTGCTGTTATTGATGAAAAGGAAGCAACAGATAGCAATACAAGCAAGTATATCTTATTCATATGACATTGATTTTATTTTCAACAAAAGTAAGTTTTTTCTGTCACTCATAATCCAAACGGTTCCGGCTTAATTCTATGGTTCATGCATTAAAAATTTGGCAACTAATCACATTGTTAATACGTTGATATACAGATAAATGATTTAACCGCAAAGTTCACAATTGTAAGTCGCAAAGAACGCAAAGCCTTAAATATTAGCTGTTTAGTTATAATTTCACAATTTGTGTGCTTTGTGCCTTCTTAGTGCACTCCTTTGTGGTTAAAATACTGTATATATGATAATTAAATCTTTTATTGACAGGTTGATTAGTTGCAAAATTTGTTTAATATGCCGAATTGAACGGCCTGGAATGGCTTATTATCAATTTCTGCTCACCCTGGTACAATCATGGCTATTTGGTGTAATTTTGGCCAGCCAAAACCGGATGAATGAAAAGAAGTTTGCTGGTACACTTATTATTGTTTCTCATGTTCTTTCTTTTTTCCTGTAAAGGGAAGCACTTTGGTGATAATGGTAAAACTGTATTCAGGTATAACGAATCGGCAGGTATTACCTCGCTTGATCCTGCTTTTGCACGCAACCAGGCAAACATATGGGCAGTAAACCAACTCTTCAATGGCCTGGTGCAACTTAATGATACATTAAAACCAATTCCCTGTATTGCTAAAAGCTGGACTATCTCGGCTGATGGATTGACCTATACCTTCAGCCTTCGAAACGACGTGTACTTTCATGATTCAGAAATCTTTAAGGGAGGTAAAGGCCGAAAAGTAACCGCATATGATGTAGCCTACAGTTTCAACAGGATCACTGATCCGGCATTAGCTTCACCCGGTGGCTGGATATTTACCCAGGTAAGCAAAAACGGTAACCAATATGCGTATAATGCTTTGAATGACAGCTGCTTTCGTATTGTTTTGTCAGAACCATTCCCTCCTTTCCTGGGATTACTCAGTATGCAATACTGTTCAGTCGTGCCAAAAGAAGCAATTGAGAAGTATGGAAATGATTTCAGGCAGCACCCGGTGGGAACCGGACCTTTCAGGTTAAAACTCTGGAAAGAAGGTGTCAAACTAGTGATGGTAAAGAACGAAAATTACTTTGAACAGGAAAACGGGAAGCGGCTTCCCTACCTGGATGCAATTGCAGTAACTTTTATCGTTGATAAGCAATCGGCATTCCTGGAATTTGTTAAAGGAAACCTCGATTTCATGTCGGGGATTGATGCCAGTTATAAGGATGAATTACTCACCCGTTCAGGAGAACTGAATACAAAGTACCGGAACAGGATCTGCCTGATCAAGAGACCTTACCTGAATACCGAATATCTGGGAATTCTTGTAGATCCTTCTTTCCCGGTCATGAAGAATAATCCTATGCGTTTCAGGGCAATCAGGCAAGCGATGAATTACAGCTTTGACAGGGTAAAGATGATGAGATACCTGCGCAATAATATCGGAATTCCGGGAGTTTCAGGATTCGTTCCTGAAGGATTACCCTGGTTTGATCAGAAGGCTGTAAAAGGTTATGATTATGACCCGGTGAAAGCCAGGGAATTGCTTGCTTCGGCAGGCTTTCCGGGAGGAAAAGGACTGCCGCCTATCACCCTGACTACCAATGCATCTTACCTCGATCTCTGTAAATACATTCAAAGTCAATTAAACGAAGCCGGGTTTAATATCCTGATTGATGTTTCTCCGCCTGCTACTTTGCGTGAAATGATTGCCCAGTCGAAGGTAGCGTTCTTCAGAGGCTCATGGATAGCCGACTATCCGGATGCCGAAAACTATCTTTCACTCTTTTATTCGTTAAATTTCTGCCCTGACGGTCCAAACTACACTCATTATTCAAATCCGGCGTTTGACAAACTATACCAGAAGGCAATAATGGAACTCAACGATTCAATCCGCGGGAACCTTTATTCGCAGATGGATAAATTGATGATGGCAGATGCACCGGTTCTGGTTCTGTATTATGACCAGGTTCTGCGCTTTACAGGTAAGAGCATTTCGGGATTAGGATGCAACCCGCTTAATTTATTGAATTTAAAGAGAGTAAAGAAATTTCAAAATGACTGAATCAGCTTTTATTGAAATTAATCATACCGAAATTCAAGGCAATCCGTTTAAGATGATTGACCAGGAGTGGTTCCTGCTGACGGCCGGTACCTTGCAAGAGTTCAATACCATGACAGCAAGCTGGGGCGGGTTGGGCATACTCTGGAACAAACCGGTAGTGTTTGCTTTTGTGAGACCCCAACGGTTCACTTACGGGTTTATGGAATCGGGTGATTTATTTACATTGAGTTTCCTGGATGAAATTCACCGGGATAAACTCAATTTTTGCGGAAAATACTCAGGACGCGATGTGAATAAAATAGTTTCAACCGGATTGGAACCAACTGAAACATCGGATGGTTCGGTTTACTTTAAACAAGCCAGGCTGGTGTTTCAATGCCGAAAAATATACTTTGATGATATTGACCCTTCGAATTTTCTTATTCCTGCGATACAGAAAAACTATCCGAAACACGATTACCACCGGATGTATATCGGCGAAATTGTTAAATGTCTGATTAGAAAGGAAAAATAATTTGAACAATAAGAAGAGTCTGTTTTAAAACCATAGTATTATCCGTGGAAGTAGATTTTTACTTAAGATGAAGGGGTCAGGGCGAGGGGCGACAAGGCGAAAACCAGGACACTAAAAGTCTTTTAATTCCGTAAATTGATTTTTCGATCTTTTATTTTAAAAATAATTTCGCATAATTCTGTAGATCTTGAAAATTTAAACAGTCACTAATAAAAAAAAGTAAATATGTACTGACAAAAATAAAATGCGCTATCTTAGCAAGTTCCTTATCAAGGCCGGCATCTGGCCGGGTGCATGGCCAATACTCTAAAATCCTGTATCCTTGAAATTATTCAGCAAATTCCGTTACCGCAGTGCCAGCCGCAACCTGCATCTGGAACACAAGAAACTTGTCAGAAACCGAAGAGCAAATAATCTCGAAAATGCACAAACCATTGCCCTTTTATATTATCTCCCGGATGAAGACAGTTATAAAAAGGTTGAAGAGTTTATTAAGAAACTGAATGAACAAAACCTTAAAGTGAGGGTAGCTTGTTATACTGAACAGAAATTTGTTCCCCATTACTTTATACCAAAGCTTCTGCAGGATATCATTACGTTAAAAGACCTCAACTGGTATTACCAGCCTCAAAAACCATTCGTAAAAGACTTCCTTGAAGAAGAATTTGACATTCTCATAGATCTCTCCCTTGCTGAGTTTTTTCCGCTTCTCTACCTGGCAGCTAAGACAAAAGCCGGGTTAAAGATCGGACGGTTTGATGAAAATCATCAGGACTATTATGACCTCATGATTGATGTACCAGCCGATTCAAGCATTGAGTATTTTATGGGTCAGGTAATACATTATTTAACTAAAATTAATATAGAAACATAGAATGAATTCAATATTCAAAGGGTCAGGGGTTGCCCTTGTTACACCATTTCATAAACAAGGCACTATTGATTTCGGGTCCCTTGAGAAACTGATCGAACACTGCATTGAAGGTGGTGTAAACTACCTTGTAGTGCAGGGAACAACTGCAGAGTCGGCCACTCTTACTAAGGAAGAAAAACATGCTCTTGCCCAGTTTGTTGTTGATACTGTGAATGAGAGGCTTCCTCTGGTGCTTGGACTAGGAGGGAACAACACACAGGAGATTGTCAACAAACTCAGAACCTGTTCAACTGACGGGTTTGATGCTATTCTTTCAGTTACTCCTTATTACAATAAACCCCAACAGCGGGGTATTTACCTGCACTATAAAAGCATTGCAGTAGTAAGTCCACTGCCTATCATCCTGTACAATGTACCCTCGCGCACC
>JANXXZ010000558.1 GCA_025350385.1 Bacteroidales bacterium | reverse complement strand
AGCTTACATAGGTTAATCCAGCTTTGAAGCAGAATTCAACCGATGCAGGATCACCACCCTGTTCGCCGCAAATACCAACCTTTAGGTCCTTACGGGTAGCGCGGCCTTTTTCAACAGCCATGGTGATTAATTGTCCAACACCATCCTGGTCAATAGTCTGGAAAGGATCGGCAGGCAGGATTTTATAGTCGAGATAGTCGTTCATGAACCCACCGATATCATCGCGGCTGAAACCGAAAGTCATTTGTGTAAGGTCGTTGGTTCCGAAAGAGAAGAATTCAGAAGAAACTGCCATACGGTCGGCCAGCAGGCATGCGCGCGGAATTTCAATCATGGTGCCGTATTTATAGTCAATTGATTTGACCCCAAACTTGGCACATACTTCAGCATAAACCTTATCAGCAATCTTCTTAGTGAAATCCAGTTCGCCCACTTCGCAGGTAACAGGAACCATGATTTCCGGATGAGGATCATGACCTTCGTTGATAAGTTCAACAGTTGCTTCGAAAATGCAACGAACCTGCATTTCAGATACTTCAGGATAGGTAACACCAAGACGGACACCACGGTGCCCCATCATTGGGTTTGATTCATGCAGACCTTCGCCGCGTTTTGCAATTGCTTCAGCTGAAATTCCCAATGCCTGGGCCAGTTCAGCCTGTTTTTCAGCACTCTGCGGAACAAACTCATGCAAAGGAGGATCCAGCAGACGGAAGGTAACTGGCAAGGTGTCCATTGCAAGCAAGGTAGCTTTCATGTCTTTCTTAACGTAGACTGACAATTCGTCAAGTGCTTTCCTGCGTTCAGTAACACCCTCACTTAAAATCATCTTGCGAAGCAGGAACAATGGCTCTTCTGCTCCTTTTCCATAGAACATATGCTCAGTGCGGAAAAGGCCGATACCTTCAGCGCCATAGTCGCGAGCAATTTTAGCATCATCTGGGGTATCGGCATTGGTGCGCACCCCCATTGTACGGAAAGTGTCAACCATTTTCATGAAGGTCTGGAAACGAGGGTTTTCAGTTGCATCCATAAGCTTGATTGATCCGACATATACATGACCCTTGGTTCCGTTCAGCGTGATAATATCACCTTCTTGTAAAACGATACTGGTTCCTTCAACTTTGGCTGTTTTACCTGAAGCATCTACATGAAGTTTACCGGCACCGACGATACAGCATTTTCCCCAGCCGCGGGCAACGAGTGCAGCATGAGAGGTCATACCCCCACGGGCAGTCAGAATACCTTCTGCTGCGCGCATACCTTCAACATCTTCAGGATTGGTTTCTTCACGAACAAGAATTACTTTTTCACCTTTGCGCTGCCATGCGACAGCGTCTTCGGCTGTAAAAACAACCTTACCAACAGCGGCACCAGGACCGGCGGGCAAACCTTTTACAATCGGGCTGACGTTCTTTTCAGCAACCGGGTCGCATATCGGGTGTAATAATTCGTCTAACTGTGCCGGTTCAACACGCATTACAGCTGTTTTTTGGTTGATCAGGCCTTCGCCCAGCATATCCATGGCCATATTCAGGGCAGCAGTTCCGGTGCGTTTCCCGGCGCGGCATTGCAACATGTATAATTTGCCTTCTTGTATAGTAAATTCAATATCGAGCATATCCTTGAAACTCGTTTCAAGGATTGTGCGGATGTTATCAAGTTCAGTATAGGTACCAGGCATAGCTTCCTGCATTGAATGCAGGTGGCTGTTCTGTTCGTTTTTGGTATCGTCATTCAATGGGCTCGGCGTGCGGATCCCGGCAACTACATCTTCTCCCTGAGCATTTACCAGCCATTCACCATAAAACAGGTTTTCACCTGTAGCAGGATTACGGGTGAAAGCAACACCGGTAGCTGAAGAATCGCCCATGTTGCCAAACACCATAGCCTGGACGTTTACAGCAGTGCCCCAACTATCGGGAATACCTTCAATACGGCGGTAGGATACAGCCTTTTTTCCATTCCAGCTTTTGAAAACAGCTTTGATTCCACCTACAAGTTGTTCTTTTGCATCATCGGGAAAATGCTGACCTAATGACTCTTTAACCCTTTCTTTGAAATCATCAGCAAGTATTTTTAAATCATCAGCTGAGAGTTCGGTATCTGATTTAACACCTTTTTTGTGTTTATAGGCATCGAGCATTTCATCCAGTTGCTTACGGATTCCTTTACCGTCAGATGGTTCCATGCCTTCAGCTTTTTCCATAACCACATCTGCATACATCATAATAAGCCTGCGGTATGAATCATACACAAAGCGTGGATTGTTAGTTTTTTTGATCAATCCGGGAATGGTAGCTGAACTCAGGCCAACATTCAACACGGTATCCATCATACCCGGCATGGAAGCACGGGCTCCGGAACGGCACGACATAAGCAGAGGATTTTCCGAATCGCCATATTTCAGGCCCATTTCAGCTTCAATTCTTGCCATTGCCGCCCAAACTTCAGGCATCAATGAGGCAGGAAGTTCACAGTTATTTTCGTAATAATCGGTACAGGCTTCAGTTGTAACAGTTAATCCTGCCGGAACAGGAAGGCCCAAATTTACCATCTCGGCAAGATTGGCGCCTTTACCACCCAAAAGGTTTTTCATCGAAGCTTCTCCTTCGGCTTTCTTTCCGCCAAAGAAATAAACATACTTTTTTTGACTCATTGCTTATTCTCTTTAATTATTTGTTAATTATTGATTATCAGAGATTTATGTGATTTTATCTTAAATGTTTGTGCAAAGGTAAAAAAACTCAGGTAAAAAAATGCAGAAGTTAATTGCCAAAATAGAAGCTAGGCCTCTGATGCTATAGTATCAAGGACTTTGCAAAATATGGAATTATTAATACGGCAATTGGACGCCAACCTCTCAATAACAGAGGCGCTTTGTATCCATATTCCTGGCGAAAGCTGATTATTGTCGGCTTTTATCAGTTCAGGTACAATCTTTTCAGTTACCTCAAAATGAAATTGGAATGCAAAAACATTTTCCCTGAAGCGGAATGCCTGGTTTGGAGTAATTTGGGATGATGCCATTCCAATCGCTCCGTCGGGTAAATGAAAAGTGTCATTATGAAGGTGAAGAACAGTTAGTTCTGAAGGAAAATGCTGAAATACCGGGTCAGTAGCTGCGTTATTGTTAAAGCTAACCGGGAAAAAGCCAATTTCAGGTTCTTTGTTTTGAAAGACCTTAGCATCAAGAGAAGCTGCGATCAGTTGTGCTCCCAGGCAGATTCCCAGCACTATTTTGTTGCAGTCAATGGCTTTTATTATGTATTTCTTTTCTTCAACAAGCCAGGGAAATATTGATTCTTCGTTGGTTCCCATTTTGCCACCCATAATGATAAGCCAATCAATAGTATTTAAATCCGGAAAAACAGGTTCAATATCCAACCGGGTGACGGAAACCGGAAAGCCGTTTGACGTGGCCCATTCGCCTATGTATCCGAGATCTTCATAGCTGTCGTGCTGGAAATAGTGAATTCGTAAGGGTGATTTTGTATTTGAGAAATCATTCTTTTGCATTCCTGTATCTTAGAAAGGTTTACTTCTTATTACGTTGAAAGTTTCTCTTTCAGGAATTTCCCGGTATAAGAATTTTCGCAATTGGCCAGGTCTTCAGGTGTCCCTTCAAAAACAAGGAAACCTCCCAGGTCGCCACCTTCAGGACCAAGGTCAATAACCCAGTCGGCGGTTTTTATCACTTCAGGGTTGTGTTCAATCACTATAACCGTGTGCCCTTTCACTATCAATTCGTTGAATGCGATCAATAACTTGCTGATGTCGTGGAAATGCAGGCCGGTAGTTGGCTCATCAAAAATAAACAGGGTTGGAGAGTCGGTAATTCCCTTGGTGAGAAATGACGCAAGTTTGATGCGCTGTGCTTCACCACCTGAGAAAGTGTCAGATGATTGTCCAAGTTTAAGGTAGCCCAGTCCGACATCGGCCAAAGGTTTAAGTTTGGCTACAACTTTCCCGCAGGCATGGTGTTTTGGTTCATGTGCAGAAAAGAATTCAATAGCCTGGTCAATGGTTAAAGCGAGGATATCTGAAATGGATAACTCATAGAATTTAACATCCAGCACTTCATCCTTAAAACGTTTTCCTTTGCATGAATCGCAGGAAAGATGAATATCAGCCATGAATTGCATCTCAACTTTGACAATGCCGTCGCCTTCGCACTCCTCGCAGCGACCGCCTTCAATATTAAACGAGAAAAATCCTGGTTTATAACCGCGTAATTTTGCCAGTTGCTGGTCGGCAAAAAGGTTACGAATTTCATCGTATGCTTTGACATAGGTTGCAGGATTTGATCTTGTTGACCTTCCGATAGGGTTTTGATCAATCATCTCCACATTGGAGATGCGGTTGTAATCACCTTCCAGTTTGTCAAATTTCCCAGTCCGTTCTCCATATCCTCCATGCAATTTCTTCAGGGCAGGATAAAGTATCCGTTTTATCAGGGAAGTCTTTCCTGATCCGCTCACACCTGTAATTACTGTAAGTGCTTTGAGTGGAAATTTAATATTGATATTTTTCAGGTTATTCTCACGGGCTCCTTTTAGCTCAATGTAATCATGCCATCTGCGACGGGAAGAAGGGACATTTATCTGCAAACTCCCGGATAAATACTTGCCGGTAAGGCTATTATCATCTTTTATAATTTCAGCGAAAGTGCCCTGGAATATCAATTCACCGCCGTGGCTGCCAGCCAGCGGTCCGATATCAATCACCTGGTCGGCAGCACGGATAACTTCCTCTTCATGCTCAACTACAATTACGGTATTCCCTATATCCCGCAAACCTTTCAATACATCTATCATAAGATGGGTGTCCCTTGGATGAAGACCAATACTGGGTTCGTCCAGAATATACATGGAGCCGACCAGGCTACTTCCCAGGGATGTAGCCAGGTTGATGCGCTGTGACTCCCCTCCGGAGAGTGAGTTAGAGAGACGGTTAAGGGTAAGATAGGGTAGCCCGACATTACATAGGTAACTAAGCCTGTTTTTAATTTCAATTAACAGTCGTCCTGCTACTTTTGCCTCAAAAGGCTGTAATTCAATAGTTTCGAAGAATAAGAGTGCTTCTGAGATTGGCATCAGCACAAGGTCAGTTACCGATTTTCCACCTACTTTAACATAATTGGCATCTTTCCTCAGCCTGGTGCCTTTGCAGTCAGGGCAGACCGTTTTCCCCCGGTAACGCGATAGCATTACACGGTATTGGATCTTAAAAGTCTGACTTTCGACCATCCGGAAGAATGCATCAATACCTTCAAAATAGTTGTTTCCCCTCCAAAGTAGTTCACGCTGTTCTCTTGTTAGATCAAAATATGGCTTATGAACCGGGAAATCGAATTTATGAGCAAACTTGATTAGCTCGTGCTTGTATTCGCTCATTTTCTCACCTTTCCAGCAGGCGACAGCATCATCAAAAACTGAAAGGCTTTTATCAGGGACCACGAGGTCTTCGTCAATGCCAATAACACTTCCGAATCCTTCACAGGTCTTACAGGCACCAAAAGGATTGTTAAAGCTGAAAAGATGGACCGATGGTTCTTCAAAAGTAATTCCATCCAGTTCGAACCGGCTTGAGAATTCTTGTTGCCCTTCTGAATCTTCGAAACTGTAGTGTAAAATACAACTGCCTTCTCCTTCAAAAAATGCAGTCTGAACTGAATCAGCGACCCTTGATGAAAAATCATCATCATCTAAATCAACGGTAAAGCGATCAATCAGAATAAAGAGCCCTTCAAAAGATAATTTCTCACAATTATCCATTATTTCCTCAATCTTAAATACTTGTCCGTTGAAGAGAATCCGCGAAAATCCCTGCTGCAGGATCACAGTAAGATGGTCTTTTAACTTACGGTCCTCCTTGGGGAGCAGGGGACAAAAGATCAGTATTTTAGTAGAATCAGGAAAGGACTTCACAAAATCCACAAAATCAGTAACCGTATGACGTTTTACAAGATTACCGGAAACAGGAGAATACGTTTTGCCAATACGGGCAAAAAGTAATTTAACATATTCATAGATTTCAGTCGAAGTGCCTACTGTTGATCGGGGATTGCGTGTATTAACCTTTTGTTCAATGG
>JANXXZ010000525.1 GCA_025350385.1 Bacteroidales bacterium | reverse complement strand
TTTTCAAATGGCCATTATATCGATTTTTATAATATTCTGAAGAAGAAGAATGAGGACGCCGTTGCCGCTATGGCCAGGGATGTATTATTCTGGGGCAATTATTATAATGAAAAGTCAAAGGAAGTGGTTATTCCTACACATCTGAACTATGAATTTATCTGGGACCAGAAGCCTATATCGAACTGCGATCCTTTTATCAATACCTGGAATAGTATTAAGGAAGTTGAAAACGAAAATGGTGAAAAACTAATTGTGAAGCTTCCCCCTTTCAGGTATGGTAATTTGAATGAGTGTATGAACATTATGCGTGAGAATGCTTCGGCAATTAAAAAGATCGAAGGAGAGAGGCCACAATTATGGCTTTATATACATGGGCCTTCACACGAATATGCAATTACAGCCAGCAGGGAAGCAGATATTTTATTGCCGGATGCAGAAAAATTTTCAGCGATCAATGCGATGCTAAGTGGAAATTTCCGACAGTATAATCAGGATAAAATTAATGAAGCCTGGCAGTCAAAGATATATCCCGATCATGGCTGGGGAGGTAAAGGCGGGGATATAACTGACCAGCTTTTCCTGGATAAATTTTTAAAGTCTCGAAATGATGCTTCAAGTCTTCTTGAAGGGTCTTTAAGGCTGATCGCCTCAAAAATTGGTTTTAAAGAAGGAGAGGTTCCTGTTGTCGTTTTTAACGGGTTAAACTGGAAGCGGAGTGATCCTGTTAGTTTTCAATATATTTTCAATAAAGGAGAAGCTTTCGATCTTAATATTCTGGATGAAAATCATAAAGTTGTTGAGAGCTCTAGGGGTGATAGTCGTTTTCATGATGATGGCTCTCTCAGATCGTGTACTATTACTTTCATAGCTACGGATATCCCCTCAATTGGCTACCGTACTTTCTATGTTCAACCATTAAAGAATCCAAAGGTTGAGGATAAAATAGCTAAGGTTTTAACTCATGAGAATAAATTCTACTCACTGAAGCTGGGAAACGGAGGTATTGAAAAGTTATTTGATAAAACTCTTGGTAAAGAAATAGTTGATGCTTCCAAATTCAGACTTGGTGAGGTATTTACCATGAAATCGGTTGGAATTGATGCTGGTGATTTCACTGTTGTTAAACAACCTACCATGGAAGGTTATGACAAAACAGGACTATATAATACAAACTGGGAAAAAATTGCTGATGGACCTGTCTATACTGCTTTTAAATACAGACAACCAATACTGTATGCCGTTGTAGAAGAAACAATTATCATTTATAATAGCATTAAACGTATAGATATAGAAATAGATATTAAAAACTGGGATGGGGTTTTGTATCGTGAATTCAGGGTGGCATTTCCTCTCAATATGTCAAACTCAAAAATATCATATGAAGTACCAATGGGAGTTGTTGAAATTGGGAAAGATGAAATAAAAGATGCAGGTAAAGCATTCCATACTGATCCACGTTCAACTCATCCAAGATCGCTAGTAGACTGGGTAAATGCCTCAGATGGTCAGTTTGGTGCAACTATAAGTTCGAGTGTTATTGCATTTGATTATATCGATCCTACTGACAATCCTGTTAAAAGTACCCTTATTCAGCCAATCCTATTCGCCTCAAGGAAGAGTTGTCATGGTGAGGGCAATGAATACCGGCAATATGGCGATCATCATTTTTCATTTTCGCTTTATACCAATTCTCCGGGATGGGAAAATGGTTTCAGGGAAGGCAAACAGGCCAGAAGTAATCCATATGTAGTAGTTGATCCGGGGAAAATTCAAAATAGCTTACTTCCTGATACTTATAGTTTTTTCAGTACGACAGGAGATCGCACTATAATTTCGACATTAAAGAAGAGTGAAACAGATGATTCATTTGTAATAAGATTATTTTCCCTGGATGATAGGGAAGTAAAAGATAGTGTAAGTTCTTTTTATAAAATAACCAAGGCAGAAGAAACAAATCTGATAGAGGAAGGGTTATCTCCGATTAAATTCAGTAAACAACAACTGAATGTCGTTCTAAATCCATTCTCTATAAAGACAATTGGTTTTAAGTGATTAATAAAAAAAATTATATATAATAATCATGACAAGCAGAGAAAAAGTTATCAGAGCTATTCAGTTTCAAAAACCAGCCAATCTACCAATATCACATGCTATTTTACCTTCGGCACAGTATCGATATGGTAAGGATCTGTCTAAGATCATAAACTCATTCCATGAGGATTTTGGCTGGCATTTGTTACCAGATCTACCACGCGAAAAATTGCCGCCTCAGTACAAATTAGGGAAACATACTGATGATTGGGGTACACTATGGTATGTAACAGAAGAGGGTAGGTGTGGTATTCCGATAGAGTACCCTATCAAACCTGATCTGTCAGACTATTATAAATATAAATGGCCGGAAATTTTTACTGCCGGCGTTCCAAAATACAAGTTATACAGTGGGCATATGGCTGGTAAAAGTAATGAGTATTACGCCAGAGGTGGTTGGATTGTTTTCTTTGAGCAGATGCAACAATTATTTGGGTTTGAGAATTTACTTGTTGCACTAACATTGGAGATGCCTGAGGTATACCAGTTGCGCGACGATCTTTTAAAATTTAATCTTGCCTGGCTTGACAACTGGCTTGCATCAGAGTATCAGGGTATACATTTCGCCGACGACTGGGGAAGTCAGAATAGTCTTCTTATCCCACCAGATATATGGAGATCATTCTTCAAACCGGTTTATAAAGAGATGTTTACAAAAGTAAAAGAAAAGGGGCTTCATGTATGGTACCATAGCGATGGTAACATCCTTGAAATTATGCCTGATTTTATTGAACTCGGCGTTGATGTTATTAATTGTCAGGCTTCTGTAATGGATATAAACGAACTGGGTAAATATGCCGGGAAAATTGCATTCCGGACTGATATTGATCGTCAGAAAGTTCTGCCTTTCGTTTCTCCGCGTGAAGTTAAAGAATATGTTTTTAATCTCTTTCATAATCTTGGCA
>JANXXZ010000506.1 GCA_025350385.1 Bacteroidales bacterium | reverse complement strand
TAAAGAAGTTCTTTGCTGAAAAGTTATTAAATGAAACCCCTAAGGTTCCGATTAGCCTGCCATAACCCCAACCGCCCGACAGTTCCAGCTGGTCGGAGGAGGTTTCTTCAACACCGTACGACACGTCTACCGTTCCATCGGCAGGATTGATATTGGGAGTCTGGATATCTATTTTTTCAGTGTCAAAATACTTCATCTGGGCCAGCAGTGTCTTACTGCGGATTATATCTGACCTGCTGAAAAGCCGGCCGGGCCTTGTATCCAATTCCCTAACAATTACGTGGTCATTGGTCCGGGTGTTCCCTTTAACAAGTATCTGGTTTATGGTCATTTGCTTCCCCTCACGAATGCGGATCTGTATATCGATGGAGTCATTTTCAACATTGGTTTCTATCGGCTCAATCTGGCACATCAGGTAACCATCGTCAACAAAAAGGCTCATGAGGTCCACGCCATTCGGGTTGAACTGCAGCGCTGCATCCAGCTGATCCTGCTGAAAAACATCCCCTTTGCGTATTCCCAGGAGCATGGCAAGCTCCTGTGAAGTATACTTGGTATTGCCTACAAATGAAATATTGCGGTAATAATACTTATGTCCCTCACTAACAGTAAGATCGATATTAATAAGGCCAGGACCTGACTTGTAAATACTATCCTTTAATAAAGAAGCATCGCGATAACCATTGTCATTGAATTTTTTGATCAGGTTTACTTTATCTTCTGAATAGTCTTCCTGGATAAACTTGGAAGATTTGAATATTCTGAACCGGAAGTCAGCGTCGACAGTTTGTTTAACAAAATCGGGATACTCCTTAAGTTTCCCATGCAGTGCATAATCGAAAGCGCCAAAGAATGTTTCATTCACCAGGGTCAATATCCGGTATGCACCCCGCTCCTTGGTTTTTTTCATGGAACTTTTGAGCGTTGATACCGAAACCATCTTATTTCCGGTAATGTTGATATTAGCGATACGGACCTTACTTCCCTTTTCAACATTAATTTTAAGGGCTACAAAATTAGCTCTTGAAGTATCTTTAACCTGGGTAATGGTAACAACAACATCAAAGTAGCCTTTTCCTATATAATGTTTCCTGATAACATTCCGTGAGCGGGCAAGGAGGTTTTCGGTGACAACATCTCCTGAAACAAGCTTTATCTTGTCCCTCAGATCGTCGGCTTCACCTTTCCGGATGCCTGAAAAGCTGAATTTTGACATGCGGGGACGCTCTGAAAGAGCAATATTCAGAAATACCTGCTGATCCTGTATGTTTGTCAAGAAAATTTTAACGTCGTCGAATAACCCCTGGTCCCATAATTTCTGAACAGCTGAATGGATTTTCTCGCCCGGAATTTCGACCTTGTCACCCACCCTAAGGCCAGATAACGAGACCAATACTGTATTATCAAGATACTGGACACCTGTAACCGTAATTCCGCCAATAGTATAGGAATGAGGCATACCATAATCAATGTCGGGAATTTCTTCCCCTATTGATATCTGAGCTACTGCCGGTAGTGAAAGAGTAATGAGAAAAAAGAAAGTAAAAATGCTATGCCTCAGTGTCATCCTTTACAGTTTATAATTTGTTCGCTGGTTTTGCCAAAACGTCTTTCGCGTTGCTGAAAGTCGACAATAGCTTCGTATAGATCATTTTTCCTGAAATCAGGCCAAAGTTTTTGAGTAAAATAAAGTTCAGTATATGCGGTTTGCCACATGAGGAAATTGCTTATCCGGAATTCGCCACTGGTGCGTATCAGAAGTTCAGGATCCGGAATATCAGGCAAATTCATATATGATGAAAATAATTTTTCATTGATTTTATCAACGCTTAATTTCTCTTCCTTCACTTGTATAGCAATGGACTTTGCTGCTTCAACTATTTCCCACCTCCCGCTGTAACTCAGCGCGAGAACCAGGTCCATACGGGTGTTATGGGATGTCTTCTCCAACGCTTCATTCAGTTCTTCTTTTACTTTCTTATCAAGGCAGTGTAGGTTACCCATTGCACGTAACCGTATATTATTGTCATTCAAAGTCTTGATTTCATTGTTGATTGTAATTACCAACAAATGCATCAGGGCATTAATCTCCTCCCTAGGACGATTCCAGTTCTCTGTCGAAAACGCATACAGGGTAAGGTAACGAATCCCCAGTTCAGCCGCTGCTTCAGCGGTTTCGCGCACGGAATCAACACCATTCTGATGGCCGAATACTCTATGCTCGCCCCGCTGTTGTGCCCACCTGCCATTACCATCCATTATAATCGCAATATGCGCAGGAAGTTTACCACGGTCAATCTTCTCATGCATATCCTTCGTTTCCTCCATTATCGACAAATATAGGGGTTTGTTCATTTTAACCCCGGTTGGTATGTGTTAATTATTCTTAATACCATATAATCTTGATTGTAAGTTACTTAAACATACAAAACCAGGAAAAAACAGGTCAGGATTCAATTTTAACGTCACAATTCTGAGATGACTTTTTGCCATCTTCCTTTTAAAACATTCAAATTCACAGTACGCTATATTAATATCCTTCCCTTTGATGGTCAAGACATTTTTCCTTACCCAACATGCGGATCTTAACCACCAGGGTGATACCCGCAAAGGAGTACCAATCTTTGGTTTTTGAATTTCCCCGCTGCATCCCCGCAGAATGGGTATGATCAGGATCGGATGCGAGCGCTTTTGCAGGGATCTGGGCAGGATTGGTTCCTGCAAGGTTCAGGTAATAGGTTGTACTTACATCGTCAAGATAATCGGTGGTGGTTTTGCGCATACCCCATTCGGCCCCCACTCCCACAAGTTTACCCAGGCTCACTTTCATACCTATGCCGAAAGGCATGCTGAAAGCATACAGCTTATATGGTTTACGGTCAGGAAATACACTGGAACCCTGCCCTTCGGTGCCCATCGGTTGAAGTTCAACCTGGCCCCCGTCAACAGTTCCCAAAGGTTTGAAAAAGAACACTGATGTTCCTCCAAATATGTAAGGCGACCACCAATGCATCCTGCTTCCGAGAAAATATTCAAAGAAGTTCACTTCAAACTGAACTCCCGCTTCATTCAGTGTAGAGGAAAAATTCAAATTCCGTGTTGGATCAGCATTGCTTCTGGCATCAGATCCTTCGACCTTCCCATGTAAAAAATGACCCTGAAGCGATAACCTGTGATTCATATTGTAACGGTATAAAACTCCATAAGCCGGCTTGGATAAAAGGAAGGGCCTGGCCGGGTTCAGATCACCAAGATAATACGATACTCCTCCGAATACTCCTATATCCCCCGATGGCTGAGCAAAAAGTACCGGAGCTAAAAGCAGCAAAAACAGTGATAAAACAGAGGATTTTCGCATAAATTTTTTGGGCATGCAAAGGTATGATTTTAATTGAAACGCAATTATGGCTCATTAAGGCTTAATCCTTTTCGGATGAACCTATTCAAATAAACTGAAACTTCACTTATTTATTGTAAAAAATAAGGAAAAGGCAATCGGAAATAGCAGGAAAACAGATCGGCTCAGCCCTCCCTGGATGATAGGGTGAGAAAGGTTAACAGATCATTGCAGGAATTAATTGCGGATATCCATACCCCAGTTCAGTTTGGTACGGATCGTTGAAAAAAAATTCTCATTATTTCGCTGTAACAGGTTCACTTCAAAATCTGCCTTTCGTACCAGGAGTTCCGTATCATGTGTGATGATGGCTGTGCGTGAATCGAGGCTTACCAGAGCATGTTGGTCGCGGCCATCCACTTTGATGCGTATCCTGCTGCTGTCGGGTATAACAACAGGCCGTATGGTCAGGTTATGCGGCGATATAGGAGTAATCACGAAGTTATGGGAATCAGGAGCTATAATCGGCCCGTTACAACTCAATGAGTATGCTGTTGACCCTGTGGGGGTAGCTATAATCAACCCGTCAGCCCAGTATGAATTCAGGAAATGATCGTCAATCCATACCTGGACAATTACCATCGATGAAGTATCTTTTTTATTAATTGAAAGTTCATTGAGGGCGAAACCAAGTTCACCGAAAAGCCCGGAAGGTGATTCAATGCTTATGAGCGAACGCTTTTCAATCCGGAAACGGCCCTCCATGATATCCGAGATGGCGGGGATTATTTCATTTCTTGGAATACTTGACAAAAAACCCATTCTGCCGAGGTTTATCCCGGCAATCGGTATACCGGAATTACGGACCAGCTGCACTGCCTCAAGCATGGTACCGTCACCTCCCACCGAAATCAAATAATCAACATCTCTATTAAGCTGATCGTGCCGGGTGAAGGTGCTCACTTTTTTACGAAAGGATATTTCCCTGTTAATGGACTCATGAAACGGTTTCCAGATAATCAACTGACAACCTGAATCCTCAAGCCTGTTGATGAGGAATCGGAAATATTCCAGGTTTTCAGGATTAAAGGCTTTACCGAAGAGTGCTATAGTCACATTATTGAAATTGAGGTTCATATTCCGGCAATAAAGTGGATAAAGATACCACTTTCGCTCTTTTTATTCAATGTGTATTCAATGCGCATTACCTTATCATAATAGGTAACAAGATCCATCCCTAAACCGGCACCCAAAAGGATTGATTCAGGCAACTTGTTCAATGCCGGATTGTATCCGTGTTTGTTCCATACATATCCGGCATCCGAAAAAAGCGTGATATACGAAGCAAAATGTATGCGGCTGAATTTCGGGGTCGGGATAAACCCGATATTAGCCGCAAATTCAGGAATCAGTGCGTACTTAACTGTTGTCCTTGCCAGCAAATAATGTTCCCCGTCAATCACGTAATATTCGTAACCCCTCACATAATCGCGGTCGTATCCCAGCCCTTGCTCAAGGAAATAGGGCTGATAAAACGGTGATGATACTTTTGCAATGAATCCACCCCCAAAATAAAATCGTTTTGCGATCGGTATATAAACACGGGAGGTAGACTTGACCCACAGAACATTTACAGGTCCTTCGAACTGAAATCCAAGGCCTGCTTTATAAACTTCGAGGTCGGTGTACCAACCCGAAAGGGGATAATATTTCGCATCGCGGAAATCAACCTTTATTTTGTAGTATAAACTCATAAACCTAAGTTCACTGTTGTTCTCATACGAATAACCGGGATTTGAGCGCTGGAGCGAATCGCTGAAACGGATGGATTGTAACCTGAAATCTGCCAGGTGCGTAGTATGAATTCGTGGACGATACGAAATATGAACAGCTGTAAACTGTTGTTTTACCAGATACTCCTTATCAAAAAGGAACACCAGTTTATCCTGTTGTGTAATAAAACCAACCTCCCGGTTCCGGATCGTACCCGCTTCAATACCGGCTCCGAAATGTTTTTTTTTGTCCAGGTAAGGAATATCATACAACAGGCTGTATTCGTGATTTTTACCAAAACGCAGCATGAGGTCCAGGCTCTCCATGCGTCCCCGGAAATTGCTCCAGATAGTGCTGAAACCATAGTTAATCCTGGTAAAATCGCGTGAAGCCCACCATATGTTAAAATTACGGTCTGTAATTTCAAGGATGGGTGATGGCCAGACGTACCAGCGTTCAATTACATTGATCCGGATATCTATTTCGGCCAAACTAAGCTGGTTCCGATGGGTATCAATAGTTACAAAATTAAAGAGAGCTGTATTCAGGAGGTTTTGTCTCGACTGCTCCAGCATAGCTGGCAGTCCTTCAACAGAAATGGTATCGCCCCGGGCAAAGACCAGTTCACGGTAAATGATAAACGGTTTGGTAATTGAATTTCCTGAAAGGTCTATCCTATTCACAACGCACTTCCCTGCTATAGTATGGGAATGGTCCTGAGCACTGGCGGCCTGTACCACAAAAAACAAAAGGATAATGAGGCTGCTGCAAACCGGCCAATGATTCGTTAAATAGTGTCGGTTCAGCTGCATTAACCGGATATCAGATATTAAGATAATTCATCAGCATATTATACCTGTCGCGAAGATCATCCGTATAATCGCTTTCAAAGAAGGATGCCTTTATCGTATAGTCATAGCGCAGAAATGTCTGTAAAATTGGCTGGATATCCATCTTGTTGATCTTCAGGGTAAGTTCACTCTTTATGGAATCGGGCTGCGAGGTCATATAAAGGCTGAGCAGTCGGGCATCATTTGATTCAATAATCTGTGCTATTTCGGTTAGGGAGAAATCATTTACATTCATTTCCAGCACGATGATTCCCCCGGGGTTATCAACAGAGGTGATAGACGCCAGGTTTTCGATGAGTCCCGGCATGGTAATAACTCCAAGGTAATTATTGTTTTCATCCACAACCGGCAGAAGAGTAAGCTTGTATTCGGCAAACAACCGTATAACCGCATATACATGCTGGGTTTGTATTACTGAAATATTTATTGGTGTAAGACTGTGATTAGCTATTGTTTCCTCAAAACTATTCGCAGTGTATATATCGGTTTCGGTGATAATCCCGATTAATTCAGTCCCGTTTACAATGGGAAGGTGCGAAACCTTAAACTCGTCGAACCAGTGCAGGGCTGTAAGCCCGGTATCGGAAGGAGAGAGCGGAAGCACATCCCGGGTAATCAAGTCTTTGGCTATCATCGTGAAAAGGTTTAATATTCCCCGTTAACAGGGCTAAACTCCATTTGTTCACCAGGCGAACGCAATAACAGCAGTAATAATTATCAGAACAATCACTCTGTTTTGTAGTTTTGCCGTATCTTTTCTCAAACAAATACAATGACAAAGTTAAGCGTAAATATCAACAAAATTGCTACCATCCGAAATGCCCGGGGCGGCAATATGCCCGATGTACTGAAAGCAGCCATTGATTGTGAGCTGTTCGGTGCCCAGGGCATAACGGTGCATCCCCGCCCCGACGAGCGCCATGTCCGCTATAGCGATGTCTATGAGATCAGGCCGCTTATCCGTACTGAGTTCAATATCGAAGGAAATCCGATCCCTCAATTCATCGAAATGGTATTGAGAATCAAGCCTCAGCAGGTTACGCTGGTTCCCGATTCGCACGATGTCCTTACATCCAACGCCGGCTGGGATACTATTGCCAACAAGGATTTCCTGAAAGAAGTTATCACCCGTTTTAAGCGGAACGGGATCAGGACATCTATTTTTGTTGATCCAGTTCCCGAAATGATTATCCATGCCGCCCTGACCGGCGCCGATCGCGTTGAACTTTACACTGAAGCTTATGCCCGCATGTATCCGACCGACCGCGAAACTGCCATTGCTCCCTACCTTGATGCCGCCAATGCTGCCATCGAAGTGGGACTTGGTATAAATGCCGGTCACGATCTCGACCTGAATAACCTCTGGTATTTTTCAAGGAGCATTCCCGGATTACTGGAAGTATCCATTGGTCATGCCCTGGTGAGTGATGCCTTGTATTTCGGGCTCGAAAAAACGATCAAATTATACCTTCAACAATTAAAATAAGAAAAATGACCAGGTTTTTTATCCTTATCGGATTCCTGCTTTCTGCACCATTCCTGATGGCCCAGCAGGTTACTGATGCTGCAAAACTTACAGAACATGCAGGACTGACTTATGTTTCGGGCGAAAAGGTTCCTTTTACCGGGACTGCGGTTCGCTGGCTCAGTGATGGAAAGAAGCAGCTAAAATCAAACTACAAAAATGGTAAACTTAACGGAGTTGAAACTTCATGGGACAATGCCGGGGGTAAAATTATGGAGATAACTTTCGTTGACGGTGAATTTAATGGTCCATACCGTCAATGGTACCCTAACGGGCAACTGGAGCTTGATAAAATTTATACGGGCGGAATGATGAACGGAACATCCACACACTGGTATGAGAATGGCCATAAAGAGAATGAAGGCATATATGATAATTGCCGCGAAAAAGGAACCTGGACATTCTGGTACGCAAATGGGCAAAAAATGAAGGAAGGAATTTATAAGGAAGGATTTGAAGACGGCAAATGGACATTTTGGGATGAAAACGGAAAAATGACCAGGGAAGTAATTTATAAAGAAGGGGATCCGGTTTCAGAAAAAACATTTGATTGACATTTGCTTTGATTCTCAGTGTGATCTCAGAAGATATTTGACTTTATAATATGAAACTCTTTTACCGTCATTTTGGAGAAGGAATGCCTGTGATCATTCTTCATGGCTTATTCGGTCAGAGTGATAACTGGGTGACAGTTGCACGACGTATTGCCGATCAATTCTCGGTATATGTCCCCGATCAGCGCAACCATGGGCAATCGCCCCATGCTGCAGTTCACACATACCCTGCCCTGGCCGATGACTTGCTTGAATTCATGGAGCAACAGCAGATTGAAAAAACCATTCTTATCGGGCATTCCATGGGAGGGAAAGTTGCCATGACGTTCGCCCTGGAGCACCCTGAGATGGTTGAAAAGCTGGTGATTATTGATATCAGCCCACGGAAATACCCTGAGCGAAATATTCACACCCAGGTTATAACCCGGATGCTTTCAATCAACCTCGAAGCTTTACCTTCACGCACTGAAATTGAGAACATGCTTGAATTGCGTGTTGCTGACCCCCGCATACGCATGTTTATTCTGAAAAATCTTTATTATAAAATGCCCGGTCAGCTGGCCTGGCGGCTTAACCTTGAAGCAATTAACAACAGTCTTGACCAGCTTTTCGATGGGATCAGGAATAATGCCAGCTATGCCGGTCCGACTTTATTTATATGGGGCGGAAAATCAGATTATGTAGCCGACGAAGATATGGGGTTTATTCAACGTATGTTTCCTGATGCGGTTATGAAAACAATTTCCGGGGCATCGCATTGGGTTCATGCAGATGCCCCGGAAGAGCTTTGTTATTTGTTAAGTATCTTTCTGGGAAGGGAATGCGTGAACAATCCCGCTTCTTAGAAAGCTGTATTCAAACGGATTATTAGTAACGGATCACATCAATGCTTGCCATACCGGCCTGCATATTAATGTGTATTTTTTTAGCTGCTGTAACAAATCCAGAGGTTTGATAATGATGGCTGTCAACCTTATTAAACCCATTAAAATTCTTACTGGCAAGGAATGTATTTGTAGTGATTTCGCAACCGGCTTCTTTTGGAATCTTAACAGTAATTGAGGCTGCCCCCGCTTCAATGTCCACATTTGATTCAGGATAGAGCGAGCCGAGTTTTACCTCCACATCCGAAGCTCCTCCCTGTATGTTTACTTTTCGTGTTTTGAAAAGACTCAGGTCAAAATTAACCTGTGCAGCACCCACATTCAGTTCAATATCCCAAATAGGGTATGCATTTAACTTCATTTCAACGTTATTCTTTACCTCTCCCCTGAATTCTGCTTTATCCAGCGAAAGTTTGATCCTGCGAGTGCTGTCAACGTCTTCGGAAGTCATTGAATAGCGACCCTGTGAGCCGGTACGATCCAGTATGATAAGTTTATCGGTAGTATCTTTGATTCTAAAATCTCCTACCCCAATATTCAGATTGAGGGTAGCATATTTCACCAATGAGTCCATGTCCTCCGAAAGGTTTTGGGTAATAGGTTCATTGTTATTCATCTCGGTGTTATCCTTATCGTCATTGTAGTTGAAATGCCAGTTCCAGTTGTCATTGTTACCATATTTCTGAACCACGCAGAATGTGATTATGACGGTTGCAATCGAAAGGACTGCTTTGATCCAGTCTTTCACCGGGATCAGCGAAATTCCCCACAGGATCAGGATTACCGGCCACAGGTTCCAGATAGTGTGCCAGTTAAAGAACAGTACACCTGTATTTTTAAGGATGAACAGAACGCCGATCAGTACCAGAAGGACGCCCCAGAATATTTTACGGTAGCTCATTTTGTTTCGGGTTAATTGTTTGTAGTAATTGAGTTGGTTTCAATTGAAAATAATCCTGGCCTCCGGATCATGGATATCATGCGGGAGGCAGGGATGTTCTG
This sequence comes from Bacteroidales bacterium, assembly GCA_025350385.1. Taxonomy (GTDB): domain Bacteria; phylum Bacteroidota; class Bacteroidia; order Bacteroidales; family UBA4417; genus UBA4417. The sequence continues at coordinate 155 of JANXXZ010000506.1, read as the reverse complement.
TTAAAGATCGTTCTTTTTGGATCCGCGATCAGCATAATTGGTCACAATCAGCACTGCACCGATTACTACAAGAATTATTGGCCAGAGGTCACCGAAATTAATATGGGGGATAAACCTGTCGGCAAGAAATATTGAACCTAAGGTAATGAGCACCA
>JANXXZ010000568.1 GCA_025350385.1 Bacteroidales bacterium | reverse complement strand
TATATAAAGAACCTAGGAAACTACTCAAAAGGGTTGCTAAACTCGTCCCGATAAAACAGGAAAAGGAAGGTGCTTTGTGTTGCGGGGGAAGCATAGGCGACCTGTCACTGAATTATTCGCAACGCAAGCTCATCAGCGATGCGGCAATGGAAATACTTATGAAACCTGCTCCTGATATCCTTATAACAGCCTGCCCTTTATGTAAGAAGACTTTCAACGACGGAAGCAATGTCAGGGTGATGGATATTGCGGAACTGGTAGCAGAAAGAATGGATCTGCCCGAACCTAAATTGGTAGAAGCGGAGGATGCTGTTTTGTGAGGTGAATCAAACATCATTAAATTCCACCGGATATTCGACAGTGCCGGATTTGTTTAACAACGCGTTTTCTTCCAGTTCAATGGCCATAGAATTCTCATCAGGAGCCTCAAACGGAGCCTTTATGTTCCATAAACCGGCAGGTTTAAAACCAAACCTTGGGTAATAGTCCGCATGACCTAGCACGTATATTGAACGGTAACCCAGTTTTCTTGCTGTTTTGAATCCTATTTCAATCAATTTCCCGCCGATCCCCATGCCCTGGAATTCCGGCATTACAGCCATGGGTGCCAGGCAAAGCAACGAGAAGTCTTGTTTATCGCCCTTCACCACGACAGGGAAGAACAGGATATGCCCAACAGCCTGTCCCTCAAATAATGCTACCAGTGATAACTCCTTTCTGAATAATGGATTTTTCCGCAGTTTTTCCACAAGTGAGGCTTCATTTTCACGACCGAATGCCAGGTCATTCAGCAGGCTGATATCAGTGTAATCGGACCTGGCTTCACTCCGGATGGTTATATTCATTGTGGTCATAATATTTCGAACTATTAAATAATTAAAAAGACTTGTTTACCGCGAAGACGTATAGTTATCAGAAAATGCATTTCTGTCTTTATAGTTCTTCTTCTTCTGAATGGTCATAAATTCAAATAATAAATTTCACTTCTTTCAAATCGCATATCCATTTACGACCGGTTTCATTTTCGAGTATCAATTGCCCGTAAACGGTTATCCCTGTGATCCTTGCCTTATATTCGCTTCCGCTGATTAGATACTGATGCCACCTACTTATCCTGTAAAGAGAATCAAGGTAATCACTATTTAGCTCATCATATGAACCGGATTTCAGTTGGTGGTAACGGGAATCAATCAAATCAGATAATTCTATCAAAAGTTCAGGCAGATTATAGTCAAGCCCGCTCAGCATCCTTAAAGAAACAGGATTCGGAGCAGGACTTTGAAAAGCAGTTTGATTCACATTCAGGCCAATTCCAACTACGGAATAATCGAAAGTATTTACAAGTATTGAGTTCTGGATCAGAACCCCACAGACTTTTTTATCTCCGATGTATATATCATTTGGCCATTTTACCTTAACATCCAGCTTTCTGATTTTTTGTTTTACAAATTCGGTAATGCCTAGCGCAATGGCCTGGTTGAGGGCAAACTGCCGGTCGGCAGGCAAGAATCCCGGGTAGAGGATAATGCTGAAAGTAAGGTTTTTCCCTGCTTCGCTTTCCCAGGAATTGGTATCTGTGCCCCGTCCCTGTGTTTGAAATCCTGTGGAAATAATTGAACCTTCAGCCGGGCGGTTACCGGTAAGTAGTTGAACAGCAAATGAATTCGTCGATTCTGTTTCGCTGAGATGTTGTATGGTTGTGCCGATGATCCGGGAATTCATGTTTAAAAATCAGGGTATAAAAATACAACAAATGAGCATGCAGCTTGTTAGATCTGCATTACCTGATGGCCTGACATATTGTCGCGTTTCTTTGAAGGGTTCGATGTTTGTTATAATTCGTGAGCAGTGTCATTCTTGATGAGTGTCAGTGGAAATTTTTACCTTTGTAAAGTAATAAAAAGTAAATGGCCAAAAGAAAAAAGACTGAAGCTCCCGATATGCTTGCTGATATTGTGGTTCATGGGATGCAGGAAAGGAAAGCCCAGGATGTGGTTAAACTTAACCTCGCAAATGTTCCCAATTCCATTACAGACTATTTTATAATTTGTCATGGCAATTCGCGTACACAGGTTGAGGCTATTGCCGAATCGGTGGAGGCAGAGGTGAAAAAAGCCACAGGGGTAAACCCATGGCACAAAGAGGGTTACGAAAATGCTGAATGGATTTTACTCGATTATTTTGATGTTGTAGTTCATATCTTTCAGGAGGAATCACGGGGATTTTACAAACTCGAAAAATTGTGGGCTGATGCTGAACGTACTGATGTGCCTGCAATTAACTAATGTTAAACGTATTTTGATTCAAAACTGATGATCGAAGAAACAGATAACCGCGAAAAGAAAGGCGATAAACTTCCCGGGAATAATTTACCAAATCCGAAAAACTTCAAGTTCAAGTTTAACTTTTATTGGATATACGGAATTTTGGGAGTTATTTTCTTTGGATTGTATTTTGCCAATATGGGCTCAAGTCCTAAAGAAATTAACTGGGGCCAGTTGAAACAAATGCTGGTGAATCAAGAGGTTGAAAAGATTTTGCTTGTGAACAAGGAACAGGCCGAAATCTATATTAAAAAAGATAAACTGGGGCTCGACAAATTCAAGGACGTAAAACCCTCAAATACCATAGTTACTCCTTCGGCTCAATATGTATATCCGATAGGATCGCTGGAGACGTTTGAAAAAAATCTTCAGGATGCCCAGCAGTCGTTACCAGATGCATCCAAAATATACCAGAATAATATAACTAGACGAAATTGGGGAACTGATCTTCTGGGATGGATTCTCCCGATTGTAGTTTTGGTTGGCTTATGGTTCCTGGTAATGAGAATGATGACACGAGGTGGTGCCGGAGGTGGTGGCCAGATATTCAACATTGGCAAATCCAAAGCCCAGCTTTTTGATAAGGATACCATGGTATCTCTTAATTTCAACGATGTGGCAGGCCTGCAGGAGGCCAAGGTTGAAGTGATGGAGATAGTGGAATTCCTTAAGAATCCTAAGAAGTTTACTGAATTGGGCGGAAAGATACCAAAAGGCGCCTTGCTGGTAGGTCCCCCGGGAACAGGTAAAACGCTGCTCGCCAAGGCTGTTGCAGGTGAAGCCAAGGTTCCGTTCTTCTCCCTTTCAGGTTCTGACTTTGTGGAAATGTTCGTTGGAGTGGGCGCATCGCGTGTCCGTGACCTTTTTAAACAAGCCAAGGAGAAAGCGCCTAGCATCATTTTTATTGATGAAATTGATGCAGTAGGTCGTGCGCGTGGCCGAAACCCGATGACCGGTTCAAATGATGAACGTGAAAATACCCTGAACCAGTTACTTACCGAGATGGATGGATTCCAGACCAATGCCGGGGTTATTATCCTCGCTGCCACAAACCGTGCTGATATCCTTGACCGTGCCTTGCTTCGCGCCGGCCGTTTCGACCGTCAGATTTATATTGAGCTGCCCGATCTTGAAGAGCGCAGGGCCATTTTTAACGTGCATATGCGCAACCTCAAACTGGATGATACTATTAACAGGGAATTCCTGGCTCGGCAGACCCCCGGTTTCTCAGGTGCTGATATTGCCAATTGTTGTAATGAATCTGCACTTATTGCTGCCCGTAAGGATAAAACCAAAATTGATAAACAGGATTTCCTTGATGCCATAGACCGTATTGTAGGTGGACTTGAAAAGAGAAATAAAATTATTTCGCCGCTTGAGAAAAAAGTGATTGCATACCACGAATCGGGTCATGCTTCTGTGAGCTGGTTACTGGAATATGCACATCCATTGGTGAAAGTTACTATTGTCCCGAGGGGAAAAGCACTGGGTGCAGCTTGGTATCTTCCTGATGAAAGACAGATAACTACTTACGAGCAGATGTTCGACGAAATAACTGCTGCCTTAGGTGGTCGTGCAGCCGAAGAGGTTGTTTTCGGCAAGATATCAACAGGGGCGCTCAACGACCTTGAGAAAGTTACCAAGCAGGCTTATGCCATGGTAGCTTTCTATGGATTGAATGAAAAAATAGGCAACATCAGTTTCTACGATTCTTCGGGTCAGCAGGAATATATGCTTGGCAAGCCTTTCAGCGAAAAAACTGCCCAGGTCATTGATGAGGAAATCAGCAAGATGGTAGAAACAGCCTATCTTAGGGCCAAGAATTTATTGATCGAAAACCGCGAAAAATTAAATCAATTGGCAGATATGTTATTGCTGAAAGAAGTAATTTTCCGGGAAGATCTGGAAAGCATTTTTGGTATCAGGCCTTTTGAGGATCACGATCATTATGTTTTCAATACTGATGACACTGATACACCGGTAATAAATGAACAAAGGACAGGAGTTAAAGCCAAAGTGGATCCAAAGCCAG
>JANXXZ010000438.1 GCA_025350385.1 Bacteroidales bacterium | reverse complement strand
ATTTATTTTAAATCCAGAAGTAAACTAATCGGGTTCGGGATATTCATACGTTTTCTATCTACATATCTATGAATGTAAATCTGAAAAAAGTATATCTTTGCTTTTTGCACTAAACCCGTCGGGGTTTTGTTTGTTCTTCCTGCTCTTGTATCTTTCGTGCTTCTGAATATCTCATAGAGCTGATTACCTCTTGTAACAGCTTATGAACTCATGCAATTGAACTGAAAATTGTGACAAAAACACCTATGGATCATCGGAAAATAAATAAAGTACTGATAGCCAACCGTGGCGAAATTGCCGTAAGAATCATCCGTTCATGCCGCGAAATGGGCATACGCACCGTGGCAGTATTCTCTGATGCTGACCGCACAGCCATGCATGTGAGGTACGCGGGGGAGGCCTGGCACATAGGAGCTTCACCATCATCCGAAAGCTACCTTAACATCGATAAAATTATTGAAGCAGCAAAAAAATCAAGGGCTGACGCAATTCACCCTGGTTATGGATTTCTTTCGGAAAATGCAGCATTTTCACGCCGCTGCCGTGAAGAAGGCATCATCTTTATTGGCCCATCACCCGAAGCAATTGAAGGAATGGGCGATAAAATTACCGCGCGTAGAACTATGATCGCTGCCGGGGTACCGGTGGTACCCGGCACTACGGAAAAGGTAACTGACGAGACCGAAGCCACCAGGGTTATTATGGAAATTGGATTACCGGTTATGATCAAGGCTTCTGCCGGTGGAGGAGGAAAAGGGATGCGCCTTGTGAAGGAAGAATCAAAGATTGTCAGTTCTCTAAGGGGAGCCCAATCGGAAGCCAAAACTGCTTTCGGAGACGATTCCGTTTATATCGAAAAATATATTGAATCCCCTCATCATATTGAATTCCAGATTCTGGCTGACAGGTACGGGAATACTGTTCATCTTTTTGAACGTGAATGCTCCGTGCAGCGTCGTCACCAGAAAGTGGTGGAGGAAACCCCTTCCCCTTCGATGGTTCCTGATGTGCGTGCCAGAATGGGCGAGTATGCGGTTGCGGCTGCAAAAGCTGCAAAATATGAAGGAGCAGGTACCATTGAGTTCATCATGGACGATGACCTGAACTTCTATTTTCTCGAAATGAACACCCGTCTGCAGGTAGAGCACCCTATTACCGAACGTGTGGTAGGAGTCGACCTTGTGAAGGAGCAGATCCGCATTGCCGAAGGAAATCCCTTACCCTTCAGCCAGCAGGATCTCCGCCAGACCGGTCATGCCATCGAATGCCGTATTTACGCCGAAGACACGGACAATAATTTCATGCCCAATCCCGGCACAATTACTCATATTACTGAACCGCTCGGGCTTGGAGTGCGCTGCGACGGGTATGTTTACACCGGCTATACCATCCCGATTTACTACGACCCGATGATCAGCAAACTCATCGTTTGGGCGCAAACGCGGGAAGAAGCTATTGAACGCATGCGCCGGGCACTATATGAATACAAGATTACCGGTGTTAAAACATCCATCAAATTCCTTGAACGCATCATGGATGCACCCGATTTTCGTTCAGGGAAATACAATACCCACTTCATTGAGAATAACATGAAATTCCTGCTCGCTGAAACCGAGTGTGACCTGTATTGTGAAGACCTGGCCCTGATAGCTGCTTTTGTTGATTATACCGGCAAGCTGGAAAAAGTAAAACTTACTATGGACAACTCAACCGTGCGGCACGGGAGCGACTGGAAACAGTTTGGACGAAGGCATGCGGCGTATCGGCTTTGAGGAAGACAAGAGGACAGGGAGACTAGGGGACAAGGAGAGGGAGTGAGGGCGAGTGGGCGATAAGAGAAAATGAATCTGAGGATGAGAGAATTTGAAAAACAGCTAACTCGGCACTCGGCACTTGGTACAACAATTTGCGACAGGCGCTTGAAACCACAGCATAGTGAACTATACCAACAAATATCAAACAAACAGCATGGAACTTGAACTTAACGTAGATGGACGTACAGCGGTTGTTAAGGAATTAAAACGCGAGGGCAATATGCTCACGGTAGCAGTTGACGACGACATTTACGAAGTGGACCTGGTAAAAGTGGGGAAAGGTGAATACTCAGTACTCTACAAAGGGAAGTCGTACAATATTGAAGTAATTGAGAGTACCGATCCTAAACATTATACGGTCAATACCTTCTATTTTACCTATGGCATTGAAATTATTGATGCCGAAACCCGATACATGAGAAGCCGCGAAGAAACCGGCGCTCACCATGGTGAGAACATTATCCGTTCACCTATGCCGGGCAAAGTGGTAAAAGTATTGGTAAAAGTTGGCGATACGGTGGAAGCCGGGCAAACCGTTGTAATTGTATCGGCCATGAAAATGGAAAGCGAATTTAAAGCCGGGAAAGCCGGGGTTGTTGCGGAAATCCCTGTTAAAGAAGGCGATACCATTGATGGTAACCAGGTAATGGTAGTGATAGAACCCGTAGTAAGTGCCTAATGTACTTGAAGAGCTTAAAGTACTTAAAGTTATGAAAATTGGTGAAAACTTTAGGCACTCCAAACTCAAGGCACTCTAGGCACTTTACATTTTAAGCACTTTAGACACTTTTTATAAAACAATAATTTCAAAATTCGACATGTCAACACGCGCAGAAAAATTTCACAAACTTGAAGAAAAAATCCGCCAGGCTGAATTAGGTGGCGGACAGGACCGTATTGACCGTCAGCATGCTGCAGGGCGCAAGACCGCCCGTGAACGTCTCTATGACCTCGTGGACCCGGGAACTTTTGTGGAGCTTGACAAATTTGTGGTTCACCGTTCACGCGATTTCGGAATGGAGAAGAACCTGGTTCCGGGCGATGGTGTGGTTACCGGCTATGGCAAGGTAGATGGAAGACTCGTGTATGTGTTTGCACAGGATTTCACTGTTTTCGGCGGGACCATGAGCCGTGCCAATGCCGACAAGATTGTGAAAATCATGGATATGGCTGTTAAGATGGGCGCCCCGCTGGTCGGACTGAACGATTCGGGCGGTGCGCGTATACAGGAAGGAGTTGAAAGTCTTGCCGGCTATGCAGATATCTTTTATCGCAATGTAATGAGTTCAGGTGTGGTTCCGCAGATTTCAGCCATTCTCGGCCCCTGCGCCGGCGGAGCTGTATATTCACCGGCTATCACCGATTTCATAATCATGGTGAAGGATTCAAGTTATATGTTCGTTACCGGTCCCGATGTAATAAAGACGGTTACACACGAAGAAGTTACCAAGGAAGAACTCGGGGGCGCTATTACCCATAACAGTAAAAGCGGCGTAGCTCATCTTACAGCTGAAAACGATGAACACGCCATGATGATGATGCGCGAACTGCTGGGATACCTACCTTCAAATAACCTGGAAGATGCTCCCTTCGTTCCATGCACCGACGACATTAACCGAGAAGACGAGAACCTACAGAGCATTATCCCCGACGATCCGAATAAGCCTTACGACATGAAGGAACTGATCAAAATAGTGGTGGATAATCATAACTTTTTTGAAATTCAGCCTCTTTACGCACAGAATATAATTATCGGTTTTGCTCGCCTGGGAGGCCGTTCAGCAGGCATCGTGGCCAATCAGCCTGCCATGCTTGCCGGGGTGCTCGACATCAATTCATCCATAAAAGCCGCGCGGTTTGTTCGTTTCTGCGACGCATTCAATATCCCGCTCATCACTCTTGTTGATGTGCCGGGTTTCCTGCCCGGAACCACCCAGGAGTTTGGGGGCATTATCAAGCATGGGGCCAAATTACTCTATGCATTTGCCGAGGCTACGGTTCCAAAGATTACCCTCATTACCCGCAAGGCTTATGGAGGAGCTTATGATGTGATGAGCAGCAAGCACATCGGGGCCGATATCAACTTCGCATACCCGACAGCCGAAATCGCCGTGATGGGCGCTGATGGCGCCGTGAGTATTATCCACCGCGACAAACTCAGCGACGAAACCCGCGCTCAAGCCGTTGACGACTACCGCGAAACCTTTGCCAATCCTTACAAAGCAGCAGAGTTAGGTTATATTGATGAGATCATCTACCCGAAACAAACCCGTTTCAAACTGATCCAGGCATTGGAAATGACACAGAACAAGCGCAAAAGCAATCCTCCCAAGAAACACGGGAATATCCCGTTATAGAATCCGTTGATCGCACAATGCTGCTGACAACTTTTTATACCAGGATTGTTCATTTCTGCCATATTCTTACCGGGGTTTAACCTATTCCGGTCTTTCAACTTTCGACATAAGGCTTCCAGCCCATGTCAGGTCCTTTCATTTAAAGGATATGTTTCTCAGTGAGTTGATTTGTATGATCATTCTTTATGTCTTATTTTGTGGAACAAAATTACTTCGGCTCCGAAGCATGCCCGGAAAGCCATTATCCCGGCCGAATGATTACCTTTGACTACATGGTCTTCTGCAACACCGATTGCTCTTTAAGAGAATTACGAAACACCTTTTCCATACTCATAAAACAAATGAAAACAACCCACATTCAGGAGCTGATATTCACAGCTATCCTGATCCTTCTCACATTTAACGGCTTCGGGCAAACCTAGCATAAGCAACCTTCCGGTATATTAACAATCTATTATACAGCCAGCGATAAAGCATATCTTCCGGAATATGAAAAACTGCTTACAACAGGTTGCGGTATTGTTGAGAAATTCTTTGGAAAAGCCTACAAACAGCCTTTTGATGTTTTTATTTATCCCAGCCGCGGTTCACTCGACAGCGCCCTGAGCATCGATCTGAAAATCCCCCATTTTAATACCGAATGCTGGATGGTTGCGAGCGGTGTAGCAAAAAAAATTGATATTCTTTCACCAACCCGCTGGGTCACCGAAGCCTGCGAACACATTTACGCCGATACAGTACGCAGCCAGAACCTTTTCACCCATGAACTGGTGCATGTGTTTCATGGTCAGCTCAATGCAAGTCCTGATTTCAGCGATGTAACCGAAATAGACTGGTTTATTGAAGGCCTGGCCACCTATGCTTCCGGTCAGTGCGACGCGAAACGCATCCGGGATTTGAAGGATTACATTCAAAACGATACCTTGCCCGCAAGCCTCGATGGTTTCTGGATCGGGAAGCAGAAATATGGTCTGGCCGGAACCATGGTGATGTACCTTGATGCGATCTATGGACGCGCCAAACTTATGGATCTGATCCTGTTTAACCGAAAGGAGCAAATCATGCAGGCTCTGGCTACTAACGATACAGCCTTGATCAGTGGGTGGAAGAAATATATGAAAGAGTATGTAATCCGCTGAGATGGGGACAAGGGGACAATGGGAAGGGGAGACAAGGGGAAAACTCAAGGATGTATTTTGAAAATAATGAATATCGATTTAAGATTTTAGAAGTAGCTGACAATTCATCATTCTTCATTTTCTCCAAAGCATCTCACCCTGACGTGTCATCCAGTCACTCCCTCGCGCTTTCGCTCTATATCCCTTTCACCACCTTGTGAACCAATTCCTTCCCGTCAAACCTGATTCTGAGAAAATAAGTGCCGGCCGGGAAGCGGTTGATGTCCAACACATACCTGTTGTTGCCGGTGCTTGCAGTAAAAAGGCTTGCACCTTTTACATCAGAGAGGGTCAGCTGCATTTCGCGATAGTTGCTGTTATCGTTATCAATCCGTATCAGCTCCGAACAGGGTTCCTGGATTATTTTTATTCCTGAAGGAATTGCGGCCGCTATTCCGGTGGTGTTGGTAACGACCCGGTAGATTATCCCAGTGTTCAGACCAGCCACATAAAGTTGCCCCCCGGCATCTTCGCCAAAAGTAGAGAAGCCATTCCCGGGGAATGAGCCGTAGTCAGCCTTAATCCAGTTTCCTGACTCATTATGCAAGGTCCAGATCTTGCTGCTACAATAATCAGCAAAGAAATAGTATCCAAAATAAGGAGATGATTGTGAACCTCTGTAAACATAACCGCCGGTAATGGAACATTCGGGGTCGTGCGGATAAGTATAAACAGGGAAAGTAAAAACTGTTGAAGCA
>JANXXZ010000373.1 GCA_025350385.1 Bacteroidales bacterium | reverse complement strand
GTTGCTATGACTGTTACTCCTTCCTGTTAGTTAGTACTACATTAAGCAGGTCGAAAGGGCTTCATTTCCCTTTTCCCTGTAAAAAAAAAAATTATTCGAGTTGCTTCCTGATTTCCTCATTTACCATCTGAACAAAGTCATGTATGGCAAAAGTTCCCAGGTCACCCTCTCCGTGTTTACGAACTGAAACTGAATCGCTTAGCTCTTCCTTTTCGCCGACAATCAACATGTACGGGGTCTTCATTAATTCCGCATCCCGTATTTTTTTGCCTGTCTTTTCGTTGCGTTCGTCAACGAGGGCGCGAATTTCGGAATTCTCCAGCACATCTGCAACTTTTTTTGCATAGTCGAGGTATTTCTCACTGATTGGCAGGATTATCGCCTGTTCAGGAGTCAGCCAAAGCGGGAAATTACCGGCTGTATGTTCAAGCAAAACAGCTACAAAACGTTCCATCGAGCCAAAAGGAGCACGATGAATCATCACCGGGCGATGTTTTTGATTATCACTCCCTGTATATTCCAGTTCGAATCGTTCCGGCAGGTTATAATCAACCTGGATGGTTCCAAGCTGCCATTTTCGGCCTAGTGCATCCTTCACCATGAAATCGAGCTTGGGGCCATAAAATGCAGCCTCTCCGATTTCAACAGTAGTTTGTAATCCCTTTTCGGCAGCAGCTTCAATGATCGCATTTTCAGCTTTCTGCCAGTTTTCGTCGCTTCCTATATATTTTTCTTTATTCTCAGGATCGCGGAGCGAGATCTGGGCGGTATAATTCTTAAAATCAAGAATACGGAAAATGTGCAGTACAATATCAATCACTGACTTAAATTCGTCCTTGATCTGGTCGGGGCGGCAGAAAAGGTGAGCATCATCCTGGGTGAATCCGCGGACGCGGGTAAGTCCATGTAATTCACCGCTCTGTTCGTAGCGATATACTGTTCCGAATTCTGCATAACGGACAGGAAGATCTTTATAGGAACGGGGCTTACTGCTGTATATTTCGCAATGGTGCGGACAGTTCATGGGTTTCAGCATGAACTGTTCACCTTCGATGGGAGTATTTATGGGTTGAAATGAATCCTTACCGTATTTCTGAAAATGGCCCGAAGTCTTATAGAGTTCCACATTCCCGATGTGTGGTGTAATAACCGGAAGATACCCCGCTTTCCGCTGCAGGTTTTTCAGGAACTGCTCAAGCCGTTCACGCAACTGCGCACCTTTCGGGAGCCAGAGCGGCAATCCCGATCCAACTTTCTGCGAGAAAGTAAACAATTCCAGTTCTTTTCCCAACTTGCGATGATCACGCTTTTTTGCTTCTTCGAGCAGAACAAGATATTCTTCCAGTTCTTTTTGTTTCGGAAAAGTGATGCCGTAAATACGGGTTAGTTGTTTGCGTTTTTCGTCACCACGCCAGTAAGCGCCGGCAATGTTAAGCAGCTTCACTGCTTTTATTGAACCGGTATCGGGCAAATGAGGTCCACGGCACAGATCAGTAAAAGAACCGGACTGGTAAAAAGTGATCGAACCATCCGTAAGATCGCTGATCAGTTCCAGTTTATATTCGTCGTCTTTCTTCGTAAAATAATCAAGTGCTTCGGCTTTTGAAACTTCCCGGCGGTCGAATGTCTGCTTCTGGCGGGCAAACTCCAGCATTTTAGCTTCAATGGCAATCAGATCTTCAGGAGAAATTGTTTTATCACCAAAGTCCATATCATAGTAAAACCCATTCTCAATATCAGGACCAATCCCAAACTTAACACCCGGGTAAAGGGTTTCAATCGCTTCGGCCATAAGGTGAGCCGACGAATGCCACATAGTGGATTTCCCTTCGGTATCGTTCCATGTAAGTAGCTGCAAACGAACATCCTGAGTAATCGGCCGGGTTGAATCCCAAACCTGTCCATCAACTTTGGCAGCCAGGACATTCCTGGCCAGGCCTTCGCTGATGCTGAGCGCAACTTGCATGGCAGTGGTGCCTTCAGGAAATTGCCGAACGGAATTATCAGGTAATGTGATGTTTATCATAAAATGAAGTAATACAAATTACAGGGGTGCAAAGGTAAAGAATTTAATAATTCAAAGGCTGTATTTGTTGCAAGCATTATGAGAGTTTCCGGGAATAATCATTTATAAATCATACACTCGAATTGATCTCAATATTAATAACCATTATAGGTATAAAATAATTCGAACTAAAGTTTTTATCCTTAAAGAATTCATACCTTTACATCTTATGAGAGAATGAAATCTCCCATTGTTTTGCTTAAAGGACTGGTACACAATCCAATTGCTAATTATACTTCTTTTTACTAAACTGTTGTAGGTCTTTCAGCTACAACATTTATCTGTCTTCCTCTATAGCCAAAGCATTCTATCCACTACAGACTTGTCGGACTGATTCAACTATTTTTGTTTGTCATCAATCCTAAAGGTCTTTAGAAATGAAAACCAAGATTCTGCTTCTCCTGATTTCTCTCTTTTTTTGGTTTTTTTCGGCTGTGAGAGTCATTGGGCAGACCATAGGAATAGGCCACATAACAGCTGAGGTTCTTGAATCAGTCAGCGCTTCTTCATCTGCTTCCACAAACTTTGACTTGATCCGCCAGAATTCAGGAAATATTGGAAATGAAGCTCTGATGACCGAAAATATCAGCCTTGGAAGTATCATTATCAATTCTGGTTTTGGTGTTACCTGTAACCTGACTATTAAACCTGCAATACTGGTGGATAATAAAGGAAATGACTTTTCCCTGGAGCCTGTTACACGTTTCAGCAGCAAACAAGATTCCCAAAGAGTAGATGGTTCGCAGACCATTGAACTAGCCGGTAAGGCAATGCTTGACCCGAACCAGGCTTCAGGTTTGTACGCGGGTTCTTATACACTGGTCTTTGCCTATAATTAAAGGACTTCTGCCAAAAGCAATACCAACCTTTATTTCTTTAATTACCTGCACCGGAGTTCCCAATTCCGGTGATTTTATTTAATAGCTGATCTTTTTTAACTGTCCTCCATTTCATATTCAATTATTACTGAAAACCATATTCTACCTCCAGAAATTAATCTTACTCTATTCATGCATTCTGTAACATGCATTTTTTTACACGGTGTAAAATTTTTTTAATATATGATAGTAAAATTCAGCCTATTTCCATTTTTCAAAAAAAATATCAAATTATTATTCACTATTTTATGTTATTGATTTACTGACTTTTAACATCTATTGATAATGCAATTCACCAGCTTTCGAAACTGCAATTTAGAGTTTGGCACGATTCTGTTATTAGGGATGGCACACTCGGAAACTAATTAAAAATTAATAATCTAAACAACTTACAAAAATGAAAAACATGAAATCATTACTTGTACTTACGATCATCGCTCTTGGATTTGCTTCCAGCTCATTTGCCCAGGTTACTGCTACTGCTTCCACTACTGCCACCATCATCGGCCCTATTGCAATTACAAAAGATGTTGATATGAGTTTTGGTAATGTTGCTGTAAGTCCTACTCTTGGCGGAACGGTAGTTCTTCCTACAGCCGGCGCGCGTACATTAACTGGTGGCGTAACTCTTCCAGTAATTACAGGAACTGTAACACCTGCTTCATTCACAGTTACCGGTGAAGGTACCAGTACATACTCAATTACCCTGCCTAGCTCAGCTATTACATTAACCGGCCCTTCAGGCACCATGTCAGTTGACAATTTTGTAAGTACACCTTCAGGAACAGGCACCTTGACCGCTGGTACCCAGATCGTTAAGGTAGGAGCGACATTAAACGTAGGATCCGCACAGGCTGCAGGAACTTACACAAATGCATCAGGACTTTTCGTAACAGTAAACTATAACTAGTTGATAAACCGCTCAGAAAGAACCGCTGCCTTGTGCAGCGTTTTTTTTAAACAGATCCAATTATAATACCTAGGACTAATTAAAGTAAGAAAATCATCAATACAAATAGCAGGATGAAAAGGAATCTGATACGTTTTGCAGTCCTTGCTTTGATAGTAGGAATGTTTATCAGCAGGGTCAATGCGCAGGCCAGTGTTACCGCACGTATGTTCGCCCAGGTTATTGAAGCTCTTACTGCCACAGAAAATTCCCAGCTGAGTTTCGGGAAGTTCTCACCCGAAACAAGTGGAGGGGCAATCCGCCTCTCACCTGATGGGGTTCGGTCGGCCAGCGGGAATGTAGTTCTAAGCGGAGGAGGACATAGTGCAGGAAGTTTTATAATCACTGGCGAAAATCAGGCTACCTATTCCATCACTCTCCCAACCGGACAGTCGTTACTAACCAATAGTGACGGTACAAAAGTAATGGTGGTTACAAACTGGGAATCAACTCCGGCACCTGGAATTGGAGTTGGCGGACTCAACGGTGGTTCACAGGAAGTAAAAGTTGGTGCCACATTGCTTGTAGGATCGATGAATGACAATCCAAAAGGAATTTATATGGGAACATATCTGATAACCTTCGCCTATAATTAAAGCCTATAGATTAGTTTCCCAGGATGTTGCCTTTTATCAGGCGACATTGTGCCACCGGAGTTACTCATGTTCTCCGGTGTTTTTTTTTCGGGCGTGAACCTATCAAAATGAATACGGCCAACAGAAAAATCAGGAAGCATTCTCATCTCCAGTCCAGGTCGGGTTTCTTTCAGTATTTACCTTTCGATTATTCAATCCAGTCACTCGGCAGGATAATGTAGAAGAATAAACCAGATTAAAGATGGACAATTACACTAAGGATTGTCTAGATCGCATTGTTATTGATATCTTCAGTTATTCATTACCAGGATCGATAAGAGCAATTCAATCAATGTGCAAATATCTTTTACAATGGCTAATGAAAATCAACTGTCTGGCCTTTGGTTCCAGTCATCAAAAAAAAAGTGTAAATCGATAATTCATCTTAGGTTTCAAAATAATATATTTCAATATAGTCGTATTAAATAATTGGTAACGAATTTATTGATCATGAATATAGAAACTATATTTCAAAAAATCGCAATACGAATGTAAAGATTTTTCTACGTAGGTTAAGGCGTGAATTCTAGGGCGAATCATAACTCCGGGCATGGTCGAACTGTTCATGTTGTAAGGAAATGTAAATTAGAATTTAGCAATCCTGTTTAAAAAACGTATTAAATCTCACCTTTCCTACTATTACTTTTTCATACATAGTATATTAACTTACGTCTGTTGTATGCAAAACAGCGTAATAAGAAGACAACAAATAAATCTATATAAAAATTAATATGAATAGTCAACGTATTTAATATTAATCATATACACTACAAAGTATTATACAGGTTCTTAGTACTATCAGTAAAAATGAGATTGGATTTGATTTGGTTACAGTCTGGAAAACGGAGCAACTAACAAAAACTTTAACAAATCATTAAAAACTAACTACAAAAATGAAAAACATGAAAAAATTAATCATTCTCGCGATTGTGGTTCTCGGGTTTGCGGCAAATTCAATAGCTCAGGTAAGTGCTACAGCCACAGCAACGGGAACCATTGTGACACCAATCGCAATCACTAACGCAGGTGACATGAATTTCGGTAACGTTGCAGTAAGTGCTACCCCCGGAACTGTTATTCTTTCTACTGCGAGTACACGATCAATCACCGGAGGGGTCACTCTTCCGGCAGTAACCGGAACTGTTGCAGCTGCTCATTTTAATGTAACAGGTACACCGAGTTATACGTATGCAATTACGCTACCTTCTACAGCAACAACTGTTACCAATCCTGCATTAGATTTTATGACTGTTGACACCTGGCAGAGCACTCCTACTCCAACAGGAGTATTAAATGCAGGCGGAACCCAGACAATAGATGTGGGAGCTACGTTGCATGTTGATGCTAACCAGCCTTCCGGAATCTACACTTCTGCAACTCCATTCACAATAACTGTGAATTACAACTAAACAGTCTGATTTAAAAGGAACCGCTGCCCTGTGCAGCGTTCCTTTTCGAATTGACTGTATATTCTGAATATGCAAAAGTTTTCGATCTTCAGAAGACAATCTAAAACTCAAAGCAAGATGAAAAGAAATCTGATACGATTTATTGTGCTTGCTTTTATGGGAAGTGTTCTCACAGTCAGGGTGTATGCCCAGGCAAGTGTGAACGCGCGTATGTTTGCCGAGGTGATAGAAGCTCTTACCGCTACTGAGAATTCTCAACTGAGTTTCGGTAAATTCTCACCCGAAACCAACGGAGGGGCCATCCGCCTTTCTCCGGAAGGAATCCGATCCGCCAGTGGAAATGTTGTATTGAGCGGAGGAGGACACAGCGCCGGGAGTTTCATTATTACAGGTGAAGACCAGGCAACTTACTCCATCACCCTTCCAGTCGGCCAGTCAGTCCTTACCAATGTCTCCAGTTCAAAGGTGATGGTGGTAACAAACTGGGAATCCATTCCTCCTCCTGGTATTGGGGTAGGTGGACTCAACGGAGGTTCGCAGGAAGTAAAAGTTGGTGCTACTCTTATGGTGGGATCAATGACCGAAAATCCCAAGGGAATTTACATGGGAACCTATTTAATAACTTTCGCTTACAATTAGAGTCAGTTAAACATGTTAAAATAAATTCATGCAAAGCACGCAGAGTTAATGCCTGGTATGCTAAGTAGTAGCAAACAAATCATGATTCCCAACGACTATGCGTTTACCTTTGCGTTCTTTGCTTGAAATTAAAACAGCTTATACGATATTTAATAATTAGTTGCAAAAAGAGTCTGATTAAAATTATAGTTTTATCCATGGAAGTAGATTATTACTTAAGACGTTCGGGGACAGAGCGAGGGGAAACAAGACGAAAACCAGGATATTTCAAGTCTTTTAATTCTGCAAATTGATCTTTCGATCTTTTATTTTGACAATAATTTCGCATAATTCAGTAGATTTTGAAAATTCAAACAGTCACTAAGAAGGCTATATTTTACAGTGACATAGACAAAGAATAACAAACCCGGTGGGGTTAAATAAGAGAAGTGAGACCATGCTTTAATCCGTCCTTTTACATTCCAGAAGGATCGCAGAAAAATCAAAAACAAAGACAAAGGAAAATCCTGTCACCTCATCTTTTGATTCATTACCATATCAGTTATGATTAACAGGATAATGAGCATAAAGTTGTTCTTTATTAAACCCTTAAGATAGACTTTGAGTGACCGATTTCCCAATAAAAGAGATGCTTAAAGTTCAGTAATTCTGAGAACAGATAAAGTACAGTCAGCCAGACCAAAAGATACTTTTTCGATGGATATTTAAGTGAATAAGAATACAATGCTGATAGTATTATCACAAGTGTTAGCTACAACGGTTTTTTATCCCTATATTACTTTGCATTATACCTTATTTTACTCCAATTTCTTTTAAAAACTATTTAAAAACCAGCTATATAGACCGTTTCATTCATCGGATTTCATTCATACATGATTCTTTATTAGATTTGCAATAAATTAATTCATTCTTCCCCTATTACAAATAGCCTTTTAAGCAATTAACAGTAGGCATGAAAAGGGGTTCGAGGCCTTAAATTATTGTTAACACTAAAAGTATGAGAACTAAGGAATCAGTGTCCAAGCAGTTAATGACCAAGAAGGTTGTAAATTATGCCATTACAGCCACACTCGCAGCCCTTTTATCCTGTATAGTTCCTTACGGAACTTTTGCCCAGGGGAATTTACTTATTACCCCCAGGCGGGTTGTATTTGAAGGTTCCGTTAAAACCCAGGAATTAAACCTCGCAAATACCGGTAAAGATACTGCGAGGTATAATGTTTCAATTATTCAATATCGCATGAAAGAAGATGGTTCATTTGAAGAGATAACAGTCCCGGATCCCGGCCAGAATTTTGCAGATAAGAATATCCGTTTTTTCCCCCGCTCTGTTACCCTGGCACCCAATGAAGCGCAGGTAGTAAAAATGCAACTCACTAAGACTAATACATTAACTCCCGGCGAATACCGTTCACATGTGTATTTCCGCGCTGTTCCAAAAGAAAAGGCCCTAGGGGAAGAAGAAACCCGTAAGGATTCAACGGGTATATCCGTCCAATTGGTTCCCATCTTTGGAATTACCATTCCGGTAATTATCAGGGTCGGAGAATCAACTACCAGAGTCAGCCTTTCGAACCTAACCATGGAAATGGTAACTGACACAGTTCCGAGATTAAAACTCACATTTAACCGTAACGGAAACATGTCAGTATATGGTGATCTGTTGGTAAGATATACTTCACCTGAAGGAAAGGTTACTGAGGCAGGAGTTGTAAAAGGCATTGCAGTCTATACACCCAATGCTATCAGGCATTTCCAGATGGATTTGAAAAGAATCCCTGAAATTAATTATCATAAAGGGAAACTAACAGTAGTATATTCGGCACAATCAGACATAAACCCACAAATATTTGCAGAATCAGAACTCATTTTAAAGTGATCGGTCAGGCCAGGATCATCCCTCTCACTGATTGATACTATCTATGCTATATGAAACTAGTTGACATCAAGTCGTTTATACTTATCCCTATTTGGATATTGCTGCTGGGAAACCAAAGTATAGCTTTACCAAGAATTGCTTCAGTTTCGGGTAACTGGAGCAACACTGCAACCTGGGGCGGGAATTCAGTTCCGACTTCAGCCGATGCCGTAACAATCAATAACGGGATTAACGTAACTGTTGATATAGCTGCAGTTTGCAGTTCACTAACAACGGTAAATACCGGAAACTTAATCATTAGTGGTTCTAATTCCTTAACTGTGACGGGCCTGATTTCTATGGCTGCACCCACTTTAAACAGTACTAATTTTACTATTTCGGCTGGCACCGGATCACTCACAGCCGGGTCGCTTACTATGAATGCAACCAACTTCACGCGATATAATATTATTACTATAGCAAGTGGCACTGTTGCAATTACCGGAGCAATAACAACAGGGACCACAGCCTGCCAAATCACTTTTTCTGACGCCGGCACATTTATTTCCGGAGGATCATACTCAGGAACCCCAACAATTACCCAATTTGCAGGTAATACCTGGATTTACAATGGAGCTGCGCAAACGGTAAGACCAATCACTTACAACAATTTAACCCTGTCAGGTACCGGTGATAAAAGACTGACCGGAGTTACTGTTAACGGAGTCCTGTCGATGGAAGGATCTGCAACCGTATCTATTGTTCCAACCTATGGAACTGCTGCAACTTTGCAATATAATACAACAACTGCAAGAACAGCCGGAGTTGAATGGATAACTCCATTCGCTGCTACAGGTGGGGTAATTATTTCAAGTACCGGCGCAATCAGTTTGAGTGCAGCCAAGGTATTCAATGTAAATATTCCTCTTACCATCAATACAGGTGCAACATTAAATACCGGGGCGAATCAATTAACTCTTGGAGGTGATTTTATTTTGAAAAGCGGAGGAACCTTTACAAGCACAGCCAATGTTGTTATTGCTAATACGGATGCTGTACAAAGTATTTCAGGTTTCACGACTACCGGTAATGTTTCTATGACAAAGACGGCCGGGATAGCTACGTTTCAGAATAATCTGAATGCCGGATCATTAACCATTAACGGAAACGGCGGCACATTGGATCTCGGTTCAGGACTCACCCATATCATTACCGGCAATTGGACAAGAAGCAACGGCACGCTTAACGGCGGTTCTAGTTTACTAAGGATCGGCGGTAACATCAGTGGCACTAACGGCACTTTTACTGCCGGAACAGGAACTGTAGAATGGTATTCAGCAAGTACCCAATCAATAGCAGGTATTACATACAATAACCTTATTCTTTCGGGTGGTGGCACAAAAACATTAACTGCTGTCATAACCTGTAATGGCAACCTTTCAATCAGCGGAACGGCTATCGCTGATCTTCTTACGTTAACCTCATCAACAAACTCTCTAACCTTAGGCGGCTTTGGTGCGATAAACGGCTCATGGGGCAGTTCAGTCTCTCCGGCTACCTATAAAAACAATACTTATTTTGCAGCCTCATCAGGAATATTGAATGTTGCCACCAGCACTTGTACGCCTCCAGCAGTAAGTATTACAGGGAGTTCAACTATCTGTGTCGGAGGAACTACAACCTTATCTCCCGGCAGCGGCGGAACATGGGCGAGCAGCAACAATGGTTTGGCAACAGTAACGAATGGAGGAGTGGTTACAGCAATAGCAGCAGGCAGCCCCATATTTACTTTTACCCAAACTTCTACTGGTTGCACCAATACAACCCCGGCTGTAACTATTGACCCAACTACTGTGGGAGGTACTGTTACCGGAGGAACGGCCGTTTGTACAGGCAGCCAGAGCGGTTTACTTACTTTATCAGGGAATACCGGCACTGTTGTGAAATGGCAGAGTTCAGTCAGCCCATTCAGCACCTGGACAGATATTGCAAGCATTTCTACGACTTATACTTCAGGTGCTTTAACCCAAACCACCCAATTCAGAGCGGTTGTTCAGAGTGGCAGCTGCGTTATGGCAATTTCTGTTCCCGCAACGGTCATAGTAGATCCAAACACTGTGGGTGGATCTGTTTCGGGGGGTACTACAATCTGTTCCGGTAATACGAGCGGTTTACTTACTTTATCCGGTAATACCGGCACTGTGGTGAAATGGCAAAGTTCTGTCAGCCCGTTCAGCTCCTGGACTGATATTGTTAGTACAGCAACCACTTTTATATCGGGAGCATTAACGCAAACCATGCAATTCAGGGCTGTTGTGCAGAGTGGAAACTGCGCTCCTGCAAACTCCGGGTCCACAACAGTAACTGTGGATCCAACATCAATCGGTGGAACAGTTTCAGGTGGCCCATCAATTTGTACCGGGAATAACAGCGGTTTACTCACTTTATCAGGATATACAGGCACAATCATAAAATGGCAGAGTTCAGTCAGCCCGTTCAGCAGCTGGACGGATATTGCAAATACTGCAGCCACATACACTTCGGGAGCATTAACACAAACAACCCAATTCAGGGTGGTTGTTCAAAGCGGAACTTGCCCTACAGATAATTCAGTGCCTGCAACAGTTACGGTAGATCCAAATTCTGTGGGCGGATCCGTTTCTGGAGGCTCAGCAGTCTGCACAGGCAGCACAAGCGGATTACTGACATTATCAGGTAATACCGGGGCGGTTGTTAAATGGCAAAGTTCTGTCAGCCCATTCAGTACCTGGACTGATATTGTCAACACTGCAACTACTTACACTTCCGGTTCGTTAACACAAGCTACCCAATTCAGAGCTGTTGTCCAGAGCGGAAACTGCGCTCCGGCTAATTCTTCAATTACTACTGTAACTGTTGATCCGGTTTCAGTTGGAGGAACAGTATCAGGAGGCACCACAATTTGTTCAGGAAGTTCGAGTGGTATACTCACCTTATCCGGTCAAACCGGTACGGTGATAAAATGGCAAAGTTCTACCAGCCCTTTCAGTACCTGGACCGATATCGTCAATACGGCAACAACTTATACATCGGGTTCATTAACCCAGACCACCCAATTCAGGGCTGTAGTCCAAAGCGGAAACTGTGCTTCCGCAAACTCTGCCGCCACGACTGTAACTGTTGACCCAACCTCCGCAGGAGGCAGTGTTTCGGGTGGCAGTTCCATTTGTACAGGCAGCATCAGTGGATTACTCACTTTATCGGGTAATACCGGTACAGTAATAAAATGGCAGAGTTCTGTAAGTCCCTTCAGCACCTGGACGGATATAGCAAACACAGCGACTACCTATACTTCCGGTTCATTAATGCAAACTACCCAATTCAGGGCAGTAGTCCAGAGCGGAAGCTGTGCAACCGCAAATTCCGCCCCTGCTGCGGTAACCGTTGATCCGGTTTCGGCAGGAGGAAGTGTTTCGGGTGGATCTACAATCTGTTCCGGCAGCACCAGTGGTTTACTCACCTTATCGGGTAATACCGGAACTGTTGTAAAATGGCAAAGTTCAGTCAGCCCCTTCAGCACATGGACTGATATTGCCAACACAGCAACAACTTATACTTCAGGGGCCCTCACACAAACCAGCCAATTCAGGGCATTAGTCCAGAGCGGGAGCTGTGCTTCAGCAAACTCAGCAGCCACAACGGTATCGGTTAATCCGGCCTCGGCAGGAGGAACCGTTACGGGTGGTACATCAGTCTGTACTGGCAGTAACAGCGGTTTACTCAGCTTATCGGGCGAAACCGGTACTGTGATCAAATGGCAAAGTTCGGTAAGCCCTTTCAGCAGCTGGACGGATATTGCCAATACCGCAACAACCTATACTTCCGGCGTGTTAACACAAACCACCCAATTCAGGGCTGTTGTCCAAAGCGGAAGCTGTGCTTCAGCTAATTCGGCAGCTACTACTGTAACCGTTGATCCGGCTTCTGCCGGAGGATCAGTTTCTGGCGGCACCTCTGTTTGTTCGGGAAGTTCAAGTGGACTGCTCACATTATCAGGTAATACGGGGATTGTTGTGAAATGGCAGAGTTCAGTCAGCCCTTTCAGCTCATGGACAGACATCGCAAATACAGCAACAACCTATACATCCGGAGCTTTAACTCAAACCACCCAATTCAGGGCAGTGGTTCAGAGCGGAAGTTGCGCTTCTGACAATTCAGCATTTACAACTGTAACTGTTTCACCAGCTTCGGTAGGAGGAAATGTTACAGGTGGCACATCCATCTGTTCGGGCAGTACCAGTGGTTTACTCACGTTATCGGGTAATACCGGTACTGTAGTTAAATGGCAGAGTTCGGTAAGCCCGTTCACAATATGGACAGATATTAGCAATACGACTACTACCTATACTTCAGGTGCTTTAACCCAAACTACCCGGTTCCTTGCTGTAGTTCAAAGCGGTAGCTGCGCTTCTGCGAATTCAGCATCCACTGCAGTAACCATAAGCCCTGCAGTAGGAACGCCGGTATTTACACTTGGCGCTACATCATCCCGTTGTATGGGAGCCGGAACAGTAACCTACGGAGCAACAGCAACTAATTCAACCGGGATCACTTATAGTCTGGATGCGGCGAGTTTTGCCGGAGGTAATACGATAAATGCAGCTACCGGTGATGTAACTTATACAGCAGGCTGGAACGGAACATCAGTGATTACTGCCAGTGCTGCTGGTTGCAGCGGACCAGTTACTGCTACCCACACAGTAACTATTGCGACAGTTGTAGGAACCCCCGTATTTACAATTGGAGCAACATCCACCCGATGCCAGGGAGCCGGCCTAGTAACTTATAGTGCTACTGCTGCAAACAGCAGCGGGATCACCTATAGCCTTGATATTGCAAGCTCAAACGCAGGCAATACGATTATATTTGCTACCGGTGCGGTAACTTATATAGCCTCATGGTGCGGAACATCAGTAATTACAGCGAGTGCTGCAGGCTGCAACGGACCTGCACTTTCGAACCATACAGTTACTATCACTCCTACTGTCGGAAACCCGGTTTTTGTCCTTGGAACCTCTACCTCAAGATCACAGGGCGCAGGTACTGTAACCTATACTGCCACGGCTTCAAACAGCACAGGAATCACCTATACATTGGATGCAGCAAGCCTTGCAGCAGGAAATACGATTGTAGCAGCTACAGGCGCAGTAACCTATACAGCAGGATGGACTGGAGTCAGCACCATTACTGCTAATGCTACCGGATGTAACGGGCCTAAAAACTCTAATCATGTAGTTACCACTTTAATAACTGCAACCTTCTATTCGTATCAATCAGGAAACTGGAACAGTGCAAGCACATGGACCTTCGATCCGGGTGGAACAACAGGACCCATAACTACTTTCCCTGGAAATAATGATGCTGTTGTTATTTTGTCAGGTAGAACAGTTACACTTTCTACGGATGTAACTTCCACAAACCATGACATTACTATTTTTGAAGGTGGTATTATTGATGAATCGACCTACAAATTCAACAATACAGTTACAGCCCTGCGCGGAGGAGGAATCCTTCAATTATCTTCAGCATCCTTCCCTATAGTTACGACCAATACCTTTGTAACAACTGATGGCGGAACAACGGAATATAGAACTTCGGGGGCATTTGACCTTCCTGCTGCTCAAACCATTTATTATCACCTGACCATCAATAATAATACTGAAACCGCCCGGCAAGTGAATGACCTGGTGATAAACGGCAATCTCCATGTTCAACACGGTATCTTTCAGATCAATAACGCAACAGCAACCAGGCGTCAACTAACGATTAAAGGGAATGTAACGGTAGATCCTGCGGCGTCAATCACGGTCGGAACCGGAAATACAGTTACCGGGGCAGATGCTCCCCTTACCGTAGCTGATGGCGGCACAGCCCCTTTCCTCAACTATTATAACAATGAAACACATAAAATTGTTATTCAGGGAGATTTTACAAACAACGGAACAGTTAAATTTACCAATCAAACAGCGCCTAAATATGATGCTTTCCCAAATAACGGGGCAGCAACGGTTTATTTCCAGGGAAGCACTGATAATCAGTTAACCTGTAACGGAACCACTGATTTTTACAACCTGGTGGTTGATAAAGGTTCGGATCAAACCTTTAAACTGACTGTATATTCAAATGCATATGCTAATTTCAGGTTGTTCGGCGCCAATAATGCAAGAAGCGCCAATTCAACAACCGCCAATCCGGATATCAAAAAAGCGCTTTGGGTCAGGAACGGAACCCTGATACTACAAGGATTGACAGTCATACCTTCCCTTTCGGAAGGAACCACAACCGTAGGATCTGCCACTTCACATTACATTATCCCTGCTAACGGGGCAATCGTCCTTGATGGCACCGGGGTAATTGTCCTGACAACTGCCGATGATTTTACGGAAGTCCAGGCAGCTTATAACCTGGCTGGTGGATCCAATGTACTATATGGAATAAATAACGGTTCCGGAAGTGTCAGCGGCCTTTCGATTCTTGGAAAGCTACAGGTTAACAATGGCTATCTTTCGACGCGTGAATCGGCAGGATTATTATACTGGAGCTATGCTTCGGGACAGT
>JANXXZ010000361.1 GCA_025350385.1 Bacteroidales bacterium | reverse complement strand
CAATTATCGATATGATACCGCCTGCCCCACCTTTGTGTATTTCCCCGGCACCCAGGACATCTCGGTCATCAGGTTTTTCCCGCTCTCGGAAAAGAAGAACCTGGAGTTCCGCATGGGGATGTTCAACGCTCCGAACCATGTGCTATTGAAAGTTGGCGGCCAATTGAGCTGGAACGAGCGTGGCCGGATCGACTGTTCTTGGTTCGTCGGAAATTATGATAGGTATGCTGGCGGGCAGCAGCAAAACCGAACGATTTGCCTGGTTTATTTATGTATTTGCGGTATGGGATATCTTTTATTATGTATTCCTGAAACTCCTTTTAGGATGGCCGGCATCACTGCAAACCTGGGACATCCTTTTCCTTCTTCCCTTTACCTGGGCAGGACCTGTGATGGGGCCGGTTATTAATTCGGTAAGCATGATTGCGCTCGCATTCATTATTATTAAAGTGCCCGGGGATAATACTTTTACCGTATTGACAGCTTTTGAATGGTTCCTCCTGATTACAGGTTCGGTCATTGTAATTGTCGCTTACACCAGGGAATATGTTGTCTTTATGCTCAATGAATTTTCATTCTTAGAATTACTCAATCCGGCAAGCGGCAAAAACCTGATAGAATATGCCACCTCTTTTATTCCATCCAGGTTCGACTGGGATATCTTTATCTCCGGGGTTTTACTTCACTGGCTGGCAATTATCTCCATCTATTTAAGAAAGTGGGATAGAAAATGATTATAACGTTCTTTGAAAGCAGTACCAGCAGGAAGATAAAAAACTTCGAACTTCGAACTCCAAACTCCAAACTTCCAATTATTACTACCTTTGCCCCTTCAAAACAGAATCAGGGCATGTCAATAAAAACCGTCTGCATCACAAAATACTACGGCACCCAGCTGGTGCTGGATAATATAAGTATCGATATAAACAAAGGCGAAGTAGTAGGCTTACTTGGTCCAAACGGGGCAGGGAAATCAACCCTCATGAAAATCATTACGTGCTACCTGCCGCCAACTTCCGGTGAAGCATTTGTAGAGGATTTCAATGTAGCCGTCGATCCTGATGAAATTAAGAAAAGAGTAGGTTACCTTCCCGAAAACAACCCGTTGTACACTGATATGTATGTGAAAGAATACCTGGAGTTCATTGCAGGTATTCACAAACTTGGCCGCAATACGCAAAAGCGGGTGAAAGAGATGGTCGAAATAACCGGTCTCGGCATGGAGCAGAACAAGAAAATCGGGATGCTTTCCAAGGGATATCGTCAGCGGGTAGGACTTGCGCAGGCTTTGATTCACGATCCGGAGGTACTGATACTCGATGAACCCACTTCAGGTCTTGACCCTAACCAGCTTCTGGAAATCCGGAACCTCATTAAGGAAATCGGGAAGCAAAAAACCGTGATGCTTTCGACCCATATCATGCAGGAAGTTGAAGCCATATGCAACCGCGTGCTTATTATTCATCTCGGCAAACTTGTAGCCGACGACAGCACAGCGAATCTTTCGGCAAACAAGGCACATGATATCATTACGGTTGAATTTGGCACATCAGTACCTGAAAAATTGCTCAGGGCTATTCCAGGTGTGGCAACAGTAATCAAGATCAACAATACTACCTGGAAACTTCAGGCTAAGCCGGGTGAAGATATCCGTCCGTTTATAAATAAAATGGCTGTTCAGAACAATCTTACCTTACTGGGGCTTCACCGCGACGAACAAAAGCTTGAAGATGTATTCCAGCAGTTTACCAGGGCGACAGGTAGTTGAGATATGACCTCTGAAGTCCTGAGAACAAAAAACTCCCGGTAATTTATATCCTGAAACGGAAATGGCCTTTAATTTCTCAGTGCCCCTAAATGACTTAGTGGTTTTTAATCCGGTTTCTCATACTCGTAAAAAAGATAACAAGTATTGTGAATCATACTACCGGTAGCATTTCTTTTTTTTCTAATTTTGTCACCGATACCTTCGTGGAAAGATTTGATTGATTGCAACCACTGAAAAAAATGCTAAAGCAACATTTCTACTTTCAATCGTCAGTTTTTCTCATTTATTAATTTATTAATTTCTTAAAACCTGAGAGATGGGATATTTATTTACCTCCGAAAGTGTTTCGGAAGGACACCCCGATAAAGTAGCCGATCAGATTTCGGACGCATTGCTTGATGAGTTTCTCCGTTTCGACCCCGATTCGAAAGTTGCCTGTGAAAC
>JANXXZ010000324.1 GCA_025350385.1 Bacteroidales bacterium | reverse complement strand
GCGAGAGCCGTTGTTTATCTTCAGTTGCCTGATGGTATTAGTCTGCAACTGGCCTATAAATGGCAAACAACAAATGCAGAGCAGATATCATTGATGGATCAGATACTTATTTCTGATCTACCCAACATTTATTCCCAACTCGTGCAGGGAAGAACCACTTTGCGTGAATTGCCTGAGGTGATAACAGCAAATGAAGATATTCTGCTCGCTGAAATTCTTGATCTGAAACAATTTAAGTCATACGTTATTGTACCGTTAACTGTTAGTGGAAAGTTCACCGGATTTGCGGGCTATTTTTGTTGCAATCCTGATATTAAATGGAACAATGATTCCATTACCCCCCTGAATCTCACAAGCCAGATGATTGCAAATGCGATTGAGCGTAAGCGGGTTGAACAGGAATTGAAGAGCACTAAAGAAAAGGCGGTTGAGTCAGATAAATTGAAAACGGCATTTCTTTCGAGTATGTCGCATGAAATCCGGACTCCTATGAATCATATTCTGGGGTTTATAGAATTGCTGAAGGATCCTGATTTATCGGAAAAGGAAAAGAAGGAATTCATGTCAATTGTCAGAAGCAGTGGCAACCTTCTTCTCCGACTTATTGATGATATCATAGATATTGCAAAACTTGAAGCCGGACAACTGGAAATTCTGCCTGTAGAGCTGCAATTGAATAAATTTATGGACGATCTTTATCTTGCTTTTAAAGAGCAGTTGAAGGGTTCAGGGAAAGAAAATATTGATTTTAAGTTTATCAAACCAAAGAACCCTATTAATGATATCATTATAACTGATCCCTTACGATTACGGCAAATTTTATCAAACCTGCTGTCGAATGCCATTAAATTTACCCAGGAAGGCCGCATCCATTTCGGTTATACACTAGAGCCGGATGAAAAACTTCATTTTTTTATTGAAGATACCGGGATTGGAATACCTGCTGAACATCATTCTACGGTATTTGAACGTTTCGTGCAGTTAGATTACAGTTATTCCAGGGAGTACAGTGGAACCGGCCTTGGATTAGCGATTTCAAAAGGATTAGTTGAACTGATGCAGGGTGAAATCGGACTGGAATCGCAGCTCTCCCGCGGTTCAAGATTTTATTTTTCAATACCATATAAAGCCGATCTTAATTATTCAGAGCCAACTGTTAAGAAACAAAGCAATGTAGGAGACTATGATTTTTCAGGGAAAACCGTTCTAATCGTTGAAGATGATGAGATAAACTTCCGTTTCCTGGAAATTGTAATAGGCCGGACCAAAGCCCGGATTTTACGTGCACAGACAGGCCGCGAAGCAATTGATCTGGCTTACCGACAAATCGTAAACCTGGTGCTGATGGATATACAGATACCGGTCATCGATGGTTACATTGCAACCAGGGAAATTAAAAGCCATGATTCGTCTATTCCCATCATAGCTCAAACTGCACATGCATTGGCTGAAGAAAAAGTACGTTGCCTGGAGTCAGGAGCTGATGATTATCTGTCAAAACCGATAAACCGGCGCGATCTCCTATCCAAAATGGCAGTGTACCTGAGCAAAGAGAATGATCATTAAGAATTTGCCCGTATAGAATATTCAGAAGCAAATTGCCTCATTGCCCTGTTATTCTTTCATTCATAATTAATCAAAAAAAAGAACTTTAGAACGCTAGCTGACTGAACTTCCTGCAAGCAGGCGGATCAGGCTGTGTCGTTTAATTTATCTTTATTCATAAATCGTTTAATCTGTTCATCCAAAATATGTTATTAAAAGCGCTTCAAAATTTTTATTAACTTTGCTCTCCCTAAAAAGAGGGTGTACCTATGGAGAAAACCAAGGTTTTATTTGTTTCGCAGGATATAACTCCCTTCCTGAAAGACAGCCCTATGGGGTTGATCTCCCGGCATCTGCCCCAGGGAATTCAGGAAAAAGGACGCGAAATCCGTACTTTTATGCCCCGGTTCGGCAGCATAAATGAAAGACGCAACCAACTCCACGAAGTAATCCGTTTGTCAGGTATGAACCTGATTATTGACGATACGGATCATTCGCTAATTATTAAAGTTGCCTCAATACAGTCGGCCAGGATGCAGATCTATTTTATCGACAATGAGGATTATTTCCACCGGAAATTTGTTTTTCGCGATAAAAACAATGTTTTTTTTAGTGATAACGATGAGCGTTCCATCTTTTTTTCCCGTGGCGTTATTGAAACTGTAAAAAAGCTCGGCTGGGCTCCTGATATAGTTCATTGCCATGGTTGGATGACAAGCCTGGTGCCGCTATACATCAAACGGGCATATTGCGACAATCCCCTGTTTAGTGATACCCGGATCATTATTTCGATCTATAATGATGACTTCCTCGAGGCTCTTGATACCAATTTTATAAGTAAAATTAAGTATAATAACATTGGTGTAAAGGATCTCAAACACTATAAGAAGCCAAACTTCGTTAGTATGATGAAGGCGGCAATTGATTATTCGGATGGGATTGTTTTAGGTAGCCCTGATATTAATCCTGAAATTGCCGAATATATTATTCAGTCGGGGAAACAAGTGCTCCCATTCCAAACTTCGGATAAATACATTGATATTTACAATGATTTTTATGAGGAGATTATGCAGGCACAACCCGTTGCATAGCAAATCACCACTACCACTTACCGAAAAAATATTTCTGCTTTGAATGCAATAAGACTTGCCCAACGAACTGCTGTTGTTATACTGTTTGCGCTGGTATTTTTTTCCTGTACCAAAGAACCCAATCTTATAGGCCTTGACCTGGTTCCACCGGCTGACCTCCTAAAAATGGGATATAGTGATACCTTGCAAATAGACGCATTTTCCGTAAGAGAAGATTCCGTTTATTCGGCTA
>JANXXZ010000298.1 GCA_025350385.1 Bacteroidales bacterium | reverse complement strand
TTAGAAAGCAGAACCATTGATTCACGGGTGATTTCGGAGATATCCACATTGAAATCCTGCTCTGCACCAATCAAAGGCTTAATCTGTAGTAAGTAAAAAGTAGTTTTATAATCCTGGTCACGGTTCAGGTCAATTGCAAATTCTATTTCAACAGGAGTCCCCATAGCTTCCTTCACAATATCAAGCACAGTTTCAATGGTTTTTGCCATCGGCATATAATCATACTTGAGGATGTTTGAAAAATTGATAATCCTGGGTCCGGGATTGGTTATGCCGGGTATAATCCGCTGGTTATCCTGATCGTACACCGAAGCCAGGTGACGAAGCGTTCCATGACGTTCAGCTTCATCGATATCCAGCTCACGTAAACCGGCCATTTCACCTTCAAGCAGGTTTACATCTTCCTTTGCCAGATCGACTGCAATAAATTTCATCTGCGAGTTCTTGAAAAGATCTTTCGGGCTGAAATTCTCGGTTGAAGGATATTTGGGTGAAAACCGGTAAGCGCTGCCGCCATCAACCACGAATTTACCAAGACCCAAGGCTGCAACTGCAAAACCCTCTTCAGGCTTCATGTGCCCGAAAGGATAATAATTATAAGATTGGGCAACGCCGCTGATATGAGGATAATACACATCTTCATATTGATTGCCAACCACTTCCTGAATTACAATCGCCATTTTCTCCTCTTCCAGCTTATAATTTATAGCTTCGATGTACCCACGAGCCTCGGGTGAATAAACTGAAGCATAAACCAGGCGGATGGCATTCATGAGTTGTTTAAGCCGGACATTGATATCGGGATGATTATTGGGGAGAAGGTAGGTTTCAAAAATACCGGCAAAAGGTTGTGAAAGAGAGTCCTCGAATAAACCAGAAGATCTTACGGCCAATGGCTTCTCAATAAGTTTGAGTAAAACCCGTAAGCGTCGAATAAGCGTATCGGTGAGTACTCCTTCAATAAATAGAGATTTAATTTCCTGGTAATCTGTTATTACATTTATTTTATCATAAAGTTTATTACGCTCCATAAAATACTCAAACTCATCGGTTCCGATTATGGAGGTCTTAGGCGAACGGATATTGATATTCGGAACATGGGCAGTAAAATCGTAGTTATATATCAACGTGTTGATAAACGCAAGACCTCTCCCCTTTCCGCCCAGCAGGCCCGGAACTAGACTAACAACATTATGTTCATCCAGGATAGCCGATTCTTCAAAAGGAATGATCTTGCCCTTGTTTTGTTCGTTTCGGAATTGCTGAATTACATCCAGCAGATATTCCCGCAGTTGTTTTGGGCTTTTGAAATCAGTAACTTTCTGCGGATTAATAATGCGTGCAACCTGTATTTCGCCTCTGGCCATAAGCCAAAGCGAAAAATGATCCTTGCGGGCATGATAAATAAGGGATTCGTCAGGAATAGTCCTGAGCTGGTTTTCAAATTCGCGCAGGGATTTTGCAATAGCAATCTGATGCCCGTCCTTATCGCGATAGATGAAGTTTCCGAATCCCAGGTAGTGCATGATAAAACTCTTAAA
This sequence comes from Bacteroidales bacterium, assembly GCA_025350385.1. Taxonomy (GTDB): domain Bacteria; phylum Bacteroidota; class Bacteroidia; order Bacteroidales; family UBA4417; genus UBA4417. Next base: position 515 of record JANXXZ010000298.1, on the reverse strand, counting down.
ATCCTGCGAGAGGCTTTCGGAATTTTTATCAATGAAAGTAGCTCTCAGTTCGTATGCCTTGGTAGCATTTTCAAGTTCTGACGACTGAATAATTGTAGGAAGGTCATGCAGGTTTTCGCGGATATAACTCACCAGGCTGAAGCCGGCTGTATCGTCAACTTTCCCGGCCCGGTCAAATTTTACATCTGTTATGAGGCAAAGCATGTAATCCTTATAGTCGTTGATAATATCCAATGCTTCCTCATAATTAGCTGCAAGTAATATTTTAGGACGAGCCCTGAGGCGCAACACTTTATATAACTCGTCAGTACTCACATCATCGATGATGCGTCGTGTCTGATCCATAACGATGCCATACAAAAGGGGCAGATAACGCGAATAATACTGAGGACTGTCTTCAACGAGAAGAATAACACGGACAAGACCAATCCGTGTATCGTTGTCCACATTGATCTCATCTTCCAGCAATTTTATCATTGCAAAAAACACCTTGCTTTCGCCATTCCAGACAGATC
>JANXXZ010000549.1 GCA_025350385.1 Bacteroidales bacterium | reverse complement strand
ATTTTTGAGAATATCAAACACCAATTTCAATCAAAAGCCCTGGGCCAGAATGTTATTCTTAACTGTGATACGCCTTTGCCTGATATGGATGCCGTCGTCATCACCGATGAAATCAAGTTAACACAGGTTCTTTCCAACCTGGTCGGCAATGCACTGAAATTTACCAAGAAGGGCCATGTCGGATTCGGGTACCTTTTGAAAAATGAACTGCTGGAATTATACGTGGAAGATACGGGGATCGGCATTGCCCCCGAAATGCATGAGGAAATATTTAAGCGCTTCAGGCAGGTCGAAGTTAATCCAAATCGGCAGTTCGGCGGTTCCGGATTAGGCTTGTCCATTTCAAAAGCCTATGTTGAACTACTCGGCAGTAACTTGGTGCTGCGTTCCAAGCCAGGCATAGGTTCCATGTTCCGCTTTACCATTCCATATAAAAAAGCAGGGAAAACTGATGAATCCAATAAACCACCCTTCAAAGAGATAAGATCTGAATACAACAACTTCAGGACAATCCTGGTTGCCGAGGATGAAGACCTGAATTTTAAGCTGCTGGTAGTGTTGCTGTCAAAGATTGGTCTTACTATTATCAGGGCTGTAAACGGTCTGGAAGCAGTTGAGATATGCGAATCGGGTCAACCAGTCGATTTGGTACTGATGGATATCAAAATGCCCGTCATGGACGGATATGAAGCAACAAGAATAATAAAGAAGCTGAGGCCCGGATTACCCGTTATTGCACAGACCGCCTATTCAACAGATGAGGACAAGGCAAAAGCATTTGACTGTGGTTGTTCCGATTTTATTAGCAAACCTTTCAGGAAAGAAATTCTGATTGCGAAAATCAGCGAACACCTGGCATCTTGTCCCTGATAAGCATGCAGAAGGTAGTCTTAAAAGAGAATATTTTTGCCCTTTAGCTTTGTGATCCTTTGTGTAAACTTCGTGATCCTTTTTGGTTCAATAAATTAACCTAACCACAAAAGGCCATAAAGATTGCACAATGGACTTTTGTGGCAGCCTCTAATTACCCGCCATATCCCGGGTAATCAGTATATCCTTTTTCTCCTGGAGTATAGAAAGTGCTGAAATCCAGTTCTGCCGACAAGGGCTGATTCTTCCTGAACCGTTCAACCAGGTCAGGATTGTTGATAAAGGGCCTGCCAAAAGCAATGAGATCGGCTGCGCCTTTTTCAAGATCCGTTTCTGCTCTATCCTGGTCATACCCGCCCGAGAGGATCAGGGAATTAGTAAACGTTGACCGAATGGCTCTTTTCAGGCTTGTCGGCACCCCGGGAGCGCCCATTGCACTATGGTCAACCAGGTGAATATATAAAATGCCGGTTTTATTCAATTGCTCCGCCAGGTAGAGGTAGGTAGGTTCTATTTCGGGGTAAAGCGGCATATCGCTTGAAATTCCGAAAGGCGACAAGCGGATTCCTGTTTTGTCTTTCCCTATGGCTTCACTCACGGCTTTGGCAACCTCAAGCACAAAACGACAACGGTTTTCAATGTTTCCGCCATAAGCATCCGCACGAATGTTGCTGACCGGCGACAGGAATTGCTCAAGAAGGTAGCCGTTGGCACCATGGAGTTCAACACCGTCGAAACCAGCTTTCACAGCATTTAAAGCTGCATTAACAAATTCCTGTTTAGTATGATCAAGGTCCCCTACAGTCATAGCATTTGGAATAGGGAAATCAACCATTCCTTTTGAGTCAGTCCACATTTGTCCGGCAGGCTTAACCGCTGATGGTGCAAGCACCCTGGCTCCGGCAGGTAAATTAAGTTCATGACTTATACGTCCGGTATGCATGAGCTGGACAAAAATCCTGCCTCCTTTTGAGTGAACGGCCGATGTAACGGGCTTCCAGTTATCTACCTGTTGATCGCTGAAAATACCGGGGATGCGTGAATATCCCAGGCCATCAGGCGAAGGAGAAGTTCCTTCCGTAATGATAAGCCCGGCACCCGAACGCTGCTGATAGTATAACTCATTTAATTCGTTCGGCACATTACCAATGGCTCGTGAACGCGTCATGGGGGCCATGACAACACGGTTTTTCAACTCAATATTTCCCAGCCTATAAGCTTCCAGTAATTTATAACTTTTCATTCTTTTAGAAATTTTGTTTAATTTATTAATCTATAACCTAAACAATGTAGCTGGAAAAATGTTTTGCTGTTTAAAATTAAATCTGACGTTTTTAGTTACAGTTCGGGTGGGTTTTTATTATTCTCTGAAAAAAATTAATCACAAAGCACAAAGAAAATTCACATAGAGAAAAATTATGACAGAAAACGAAATGGCAAATAAAGTAATAGACCTTATAATTGATATTCATAGGTTACTGGGTCCGGGTTTGCTTGAAAGTGCTTATAAATAATATCGATTTCAAAATTGGAAAGTCAGGATTGTGAGTTGAAAAAGAGAAGCCCAAGCCGTTAATTTTTGAAGAAGTAAAATTAGATTAATGCTACAAGGTCGATTTGTTAAACCGTTGCTATTTCATTTTGCGACAATACCAAACCTGAAGGCCCCGGCATAACTGAATCTAAACTAAAATTGCTTCGCATTTTTCATTAAGATTCATTTATCTTGTGGCCACAGGATTGATTTGTTAATAGAGAAGAAATTAGTGATAGAAATAAAAACTGTTGAGGCATTAAATGAGATTCACTTAGCTCAAACATTGACCTATCATTAACTTGGTGATTATAAACTTGAGCTTTTGATAATGTATTAACAACTTAAATCAATTACGTATGTTTAATGCAATCCGATTGATGAATAACACGATATTATTACTTTTTTACTTGTTACCTTTCATGCGTTCGGGTATTAATTTATACAGATTGCAATACTCTGTTTATAATTTAGTTTATATCATACGTGCCGATCAACTTAACACCCGACTTACCCCTACTAACACAAACTACCTAAAACGACCAAAATGCTTGTAAGTGATCCCACATCGTTCCGATGGAAAGGTTTAGATACTATTAAACTTGAACGGCCAAATTTAGGCAGCCAGACTACCGTGGCAACTTACCAGATGATGCAATATGCCATGAGAAGCGTTTTAAACGAACATTTTGGAAATGAAACAGTTAAAAAACTGTTTTATGAAGCCGGAGAAATAGCCGGACAGGAACTGTGTAAAAATGCATTCGACACTACCCGCGACTTCTATGGTTTTCTTTCGCAATTACAGGATATACTCCGCGAATTGAAAATCGGCATCCTTCGCATCGAGAAATCGGATGTAAAAAAAATGAACTTTATGTTCGTTGTAGCCGAAGACCTGGATTGTTCTGGTTTTTCTTTAACTGAAGACTCTGTTTGTGATTATGAAGAAGGGTTCATTGCCGGCATTATGAACGCATACACAAACAGAAAATTCAGCGTTAAAAAGATTGACTGCTGGACAACCGGAAACAGGGTATGCCGGTTCGAGGTAACCTTACGATAATGAATGAGGCAGAGTTTTTAAAACAAATCACTCAATCAATCAATGAATTGTTGCTGGGCGACTATAGTGCCCGGCTAAAATCATTTCCCAACGATTTGACTGACAGCCCTTATGAAGCTGAGTTAAAAAAATTATACCAGAGTGTAAACAGCCTGATTGAAAAATTCCGCGATGCTGACATCTTTATTTTAAACCTGTCGAAAGGTAACCTGGATACTGAAGTCCCTAAATCGAACCTGCTGATTTCGCCATTCAAGGAACTTCAGGCTAACCTCCGTCACCTGGTATGGCAAACCCACCGTATAGCCGAAGGAGATTATAGCCAGCGTATTGACTTCCTTGGCGATTTCTCATCATCGTATAATTACCTCATTTCGTCACTCCGGGAAAAACAGGCCCTTGAGAAAGAACTCTCCGAAAGTGAAGAAAAATACCGCATGCTTGCCCAGAATGTTTCCGATGTGCTTTGGAAATTTGATACTTCTTCATGGCGGCTCACCTATATCAGTCCTTCAGTTTACAAACTTCGGGGCTTCACTGTTGAAGAAGCGATGGAACAAAGCATTGAAGAATCCTATACCGCAGAATCGAGAAAATTTATTGAGGTGGCATTGCCCCTTCGCATTCAATCATTCCAGGCAGGCAATGAATCCGGACGAGTTACTGCTGTTGAATTACAGCAGACCTGCAAGAATGGTTCCGTGATATGGGTCGAAACCGTTATCAATTTTATAACCGATGCCGATAACAAAGTTGTTGAAATTCTTGGCGTTTCGCGTAATGTGGATAAACGTAAAGAAGCCGAGGAAGAACTGAAAAAATATGCCAGCGAACTTAAAGAGCTGAATACCACCAAGGATAAATTCTTTTCCATCATAGCTCATGATCTCCGTAACCCGTTTAACGCGCTCATTAACCTGACAGACTCAATTATTGAAAATATCCAGTCGAATGATAATCAAAAAGCTATTTCACTGGCAGGGTATTTAAAGGAAAGCTCGCAGAATGCGTTCGACCTGCTTCAGAATTTACTTGAATGGTCAGTTATCCAGCGTGGCGGTGTTACATTTTCGCCTTCATACCTAACGCTTTTGCCCATTGTTGAGGAAGAAATCAATACCCTCGAGAATATTTCGCTACAGAAACAAATTAAGATGGATTATTCCATCCAGGAAAATTTGCTGGTGAGGGCTGACAGGAATATGTTGAAAACAATCCTGCGTAACCTCATTTCGAACGCCCTGAAATATACCGAAGAAGGAGGCCGGGTTACTATAACGGCGAGTAAAAACGATACCCATACCATGATCCTGGTAAAAGACACTGGAACCGGGATGAATGAAGCGGAACTGGAACAGTTATTCAAAATCAACTCCGGGATATCAAAACCCGGGACCAGGCGCGAAAAAGGAACCGGTCTCGGCCTTATCCTGTGCAAGGAATTTGTTTCACTTCATTCCGGTAAAATATGGGCCGAAAGCACACCTGGCATAGGAAGTAAATTCTATCTCAGCTTACCGTTATAATTCCCCCAACCGATCCCCTTTTCCCTGTCCCCTGTCCCCTTTCCCCTGTCTCCTGTCCCCCGTCCCCCGTCCCTCTTCAAGAATATTACCTCTTTTCCAAGAAAAATCCGTACCTTTCCACCCTCTAATCTTATCTAACACCTGATCCGGAACGAATCCGGAAATTGTTTATTTAAAAAGAACACCTTGAATTTTAATGAATTTGGCTTCGATCCCCGCGTTATGGAGAGCATTGAAGCAATCGGTTATGAAAC
>JANXXZ010000271.1 GCA_025350385.1 Bacteroidales bacterium | reverse complement strand
GTAGAACAGGCGGTAAACGCTGTCGCCATCGTTCTGGTAATTTTTTGAAGCATTGATACCTCCCTGCGCGGCAATGCTATGGGCACGACGCGGGCTGTCCTGGTAACAGAACGCTTTTACCTTAAAGCCAAGGGCTCCCAGGGAAGCTGCTGCTGACGCTCCGGCCAATCCTGTACCTATTACAATGATGTCAAGTTTCCGCTTGTTGGAAGGATTTACCAGGTTAATATGATCTTTGTAATGCGACCATTTTTCGACCAGGGGTCCGGAGGGTATTTTGGGATTAAGCTTATTCATAGCTTAAGATTAAGATTTCAGGTTGAGATTGTAATTGCTGATTGATAATTGGAACCAAAGCTGATGGCTGTTCTGCCGGATTTACTGTAATTTCAGGAAAAGAAAGTAGGCGGGTATAAGCGCAAACCCCAGGGGGACAATGATTGAATAGATTGTCCCCACAAGTTTGATAAACGGGGTGTATTTACTGTGAACCAGCCCCAGGGTTTGAAACGCCGACTGGAATGCGTGGTTGAGGTGAAAAGCCAGGAAGACCATGAGCACTATATAAAGGATGGAATAGAACCTGCTGGAAAAAAGCAGGGTTGCCATCTGGTAAAAGTCTTCACGACCAAGCCCGGCAGGAGGTTCAACCAGGCCGAGCTTCACAAAATAGAAATTGGTGAAATGGATCGAAAGGAAGATAAAAACAATAGCTCCTGTGTGGATCATGTATTTCGAAAAGAAAGAGAGATGCGAGTAGCCTTCCACTTTGTACCGTTTTGGCCTGGCCATCCAGTTGAATACCTGGATGACTATTCCCATCAGGATATGAATGGCAAAACCGCCAAACAGGAAAATCTCCATTATCTTGATCAGCGGGTTGGTAGTCATGAATTTGACTGCTCCGGCATAGAGCACGCCATTGTCATTCAGCAGGAGCAGCAGGTTGATTCCAAGGTGTATAACAAGGAATGAAATCAGGAATAGCCCCGCCAGGGCAAGAATGACTTTTTTGGTAATGGAGGAATAGAATAATGCGATATTGTTCATGATGCTGACGATTTACCGTATTTATCTGTTTTAGCCTGACTGGCCTTGGGAAATTATTTCTATTTTTGACCGATCATGAGTCACGAGCAAAAATAGGAATATTTGTTTACAGGTGAAGTAAATAATTGCTTTTTTAGATATTAGAAAGAATGCTCATGTTTGAGTTCTGAATACAGTAGCTTTGGCAGTTGAAAAAGTTCGTTTGAATGAACTGATTTGTTACCACTCAAAGGATAAACCGTAAAGAATATGCGATACCAATCCATTACAGCCCAGATGTATGTGCGCAACCGCGCTAAACTTATTGAACACATGAAACCAGGATCCATGGCAATAGTGAACGCCAATGACGAGATGCCCCGTTCGGGTGATCAGACATTCCTGTACCGGCAGAACTCCGATCTTTTCTATCTTACCGGTCTTGACCAGGAAAAATGTGTGCTGACCCTATGTCCTGCCCATCCGGTTGAATCGTTGCGCGAAGTGCTGTTTACTGTGAAAACCAGCGATCTGATGGTTACCTGGAACGGGTATAAATATACCCTGGATGAAGTTCGGGAAGTATCAGGAATTAAAACTGTGAAATGGCTCGACGATTATGAACTCACTCTCCGCGACCAGATGACCCGCGTTCAGACGGTGTATCTGAACCAAAACGAATATGCAAAATTTACTACCGAGGTCCCGACTCGCGATGTCCGTTTCGCCGAAAAGCTCCGGCATGACTTCCCGGTTCATTCTTATGAGCGGTTGGCACCACTGATTACCGCCTTGCGCATGGTGAAGGAGTTGGAAGAAATTGCCCAGATGCAGAAAGCCTGTGATATTACCGAAGCCGGTTTCAGGCGTATTCTTGGTTTTGTAAAGCCAGGTATTCTTGAATACGAAGTTGAAGCGGAATTCACGCATGAATTTGCCAAAAAAGGCGCTGGTCATGCTTACTCCCCCATTGTTGCTTCCGGGCAAAATGCCTGTGTGCTGCATTATATCAGCAACGACCAGGTGTGCAAAGATGGAGATTTACTGCTGCTCGACATCGGGGCCGAATACGGGAATTATTGCGCTGATATGTCGCGGACCCTACCGGTAAACGGCAGGTTTACTCCCCGACAGCGACAGGTTTACGATGCCGTATTACGCCTGCTCAAAGCCGGAATGTCCATGCTGGTCCCGGGAATTACCAATGAGAAATGGCATGCCGAAGTTTGTAAACTCATGGAGAAGGAATTGATCGGCCTAGGTTTGATCACAGAAGAACAGGTTAAAAACCAGGATCCTTCAAACCCGGCTTTCATTAAATACTACATGCATGGCACCGGTCATTTCCTGGGGCTGGATGTACACGATGTCGGAACCCGACAGGAAATCTTTGTGAAAGGAATGGTTATGACCTGCGAACCGGGAATTTATATCCCGGAAGAAGGAATCGGTATACGTCTCGAAAATGATGTGATGATTGATGATGTCCCTGTAAACCTCATGGCTCATATCCCTGTGGAACCAGATGAGATCGAGGCGCTGATGGCCAGGTAGTGTTGGCTCGAGGAATCTGAAACCTGACAGTTATCATTTATTAACAAGCCTTCCGGTTCAGCACGGGAAGGCTTGTTTTAATATTTCCAGAATCGGTTCAAAGTTATTCCGTGCAACCGAATTTCCCCAATTCTCCTTTCTTTATTTTATATCCAAGTTCCTTAGCTTTTTTGAGATCAGCACATCCGTCACCTTCGGGAAACTGTCCTGAAGGCAGTTGCAGCCATGTCATTCCCCGGTAATAATACGCTTCGGCAAAATCCTTTTTCAGTGCAATTGCCTTTGTGAAGCATTCATAAGCCGGCTTGTATTCAAGTTTCTTGAAATGGTCAATTCCTTGTTTGTTCCACTCTTCGGCTGTCTGGGCAAATGCGGCAACCGAAATAAATAAAATGATTCCTATAATCCCAATTAGCTTTTTCATGGCAGTTTATTTTATGGTCAAAGTTACAAATACCTGTGCAAAATTCATTAGGAAATTTTCGTTTCCATGATCCTGCAATTGTTTACTTTTGTTAGCGGAAATTAGAGTCCAGGAAGAATAGAGAGTGAGGGTGCGATGGAGAGATGGAGCGAGGGAGCGAGAACGCGATCAATCTGCACTCCGCACTCCGCAATCCGACATCCGCAATCCGCAATCCGCATTCCGCAATCAAAAACAATACATACCCTAAAGTTATAATACTCAATAAATCCCGTCCCATGTTCAGTCCCGAAACCTATACCGCCCGACGCAATGCCCTGCGGAACGAAATGAAAACCGGTATTATCCTCCTGCCAGGCAATTCTGAAGCAGCTTACAACTATCCCGCCAATGGTTACACCTTCAGGCAGGACAGCAATTTCTCCTACTTCTTTGGCCTGGATCATCCTGATATGGCAGGGGTTATTGACCTCGACAACGGGGTAGATTATATTTTTGCCAACGACATTGACCTCGACGATATCATTTGGATGGGGCCACAGCCTTCGGTGAGCAAACTGGCCGAAAAGGCAGGGGTAAAAAACGTAGTTCCGTTCAGTCAGCTGGCCGATTTTATTACCAATGTCCTCCGCAAATCAAGACAGGTGCATATCGTTCCCGCTTACCGGGGTGAAACCACTCTTCTGCTGAGCGATCTGATAGGCATAAAACCCTCTCGCCTGAAAGATTACGTTTCACTTCCCCTCGTAAAATCCATCATAAAACTGCGTTCCATCAAGAGCGATCTGGAAATAGCTGAAATTGAGAAAGCGATCGATATAGCCTATATCATGTTTACCACGGGTATGAAGATGGCAAAAGCCGGGGTGAAAGAACAGGAAATAGTTGGCTTGATGGAAGGGATTTCCATTGCGCATGGCCGCCCTGTTTCATTCCCGATCATTCTGAGCATTAATGGCCAGATCCTTCACAACCATCATCATGAAGGTTACCTCAAAGAGGGACGGATGCTCGTGATGGATGGCGGAACCGAATCTTCACTTCTTTATGCCAGCGATATTACCCGCACAGTGCCGGTAGGAGGGAAGTTTAGCCAGAAGCAGCGAGAAATTTATGAAATTGTATTGAATGCCAATCTTAATTCTATAGCCGCCACAAAACCCGGTACTTTTTACCGTGATTGTCATAATATAGCCTGTGAAACCCTTGCATCCGGGCTGAAAGACCTGGGGCTGATGAAGGGCGATGTCAAAGATGCCGTTGCCACCGGGGCTCATGCATTGTTCCTTCCTCACGGACTGGGTCACATGCTCGGGCTGGATGTTCATGATATGGAAGGCCTTGGGCAGATCTACGTCGGGTATGATAACGAAATCCAACCCAGTGAACAGTTCGGAACTGCCTACCTCCGCCTCGGCCGCCGGGTTCAACCGGGATTTGTCCTGACCAACGAACCGGGTATCTATTTCATTCCTGAACTTATCGACATATGGAAAGCGGAAAAGAAATACGCCGAATTCATCAATTATGAAAAGGTCTATGAATACCGCGATTTTGGTGGAATCCG